>NZ_JAFQSO010000009.1 GCF_017409525.1 Methanobrevibacter sp.
ATGATGTAAAGTTGTTTTTTAATTATATAAAAAATAAATTTAGTGGATTTTTAAAATTTACCTTAAATCCATTTGAAATTTTTAGTAATATCCATTTTAGTGATTAGTATTAACATAATCTGCTAATTTCGGACACTCCCGGTATAAAATTTGAAGCGGTTTTTTGTAAAACTTAAATGTCAAAAAAGTGTATTCTTTTCTCATTAACTTAAATTTTAAAAGTGTATTCAATTCATCCAAATCAAGTAATATTTTTATATGATTTTGAATAAAATTTTAATAAAAGTTGACTTTGTTGATGATTATGGTTGAAGAGGTAATGGTTAATTGGGTTTATGTAATCCTTTTGTTTATTTTGGGATTCATTACATATAGGCGAAAATCCCTTGATTTGTTCGGTTCCGCAGTCATGATTATCATGGGGATTGTGATTATTTTTTCAGCGGGAGTCAATTGGCTGATGCTTATCGTGCTGTTTTTAATAATGTGTCTGCTTGCAACAAGGTATTCTAAAAGATATAAACGCTCTTTAGGTCAGTTTGAAGGAAGAAGGACTTCCAAAAATGTCATATCAAATGGTGTTGTGGCATGCTTTATGGCGGCATTCGGAGGATATTATCTGCCGTTTGTTGGCGGATTCATCGGTGCAATCGCAACAGCAACTTCAGACACTTTGGCATCCGAGATTGGGGTTTTGGACCAGCACCCTCGATTGATTACGACTTTCCAAAAGGTGGATCCCGGCACTAACGGTGCCGTTTCAGTTCTGGGAACTGCTTCAGGCATTGTCGGTGCAGCAATCATTGGGATAGCGGCTTATCTGTTAGGAATCATGGCAAATCCGGTATCTGCAATTGCGGTTTCTATTATCTCCGGAACTGTAGGTTGTTTTATGGATAGTATTTTAGGTTCCCTTTTTGAAAACAGGAATCTGCTTACAAATGAGCATGTGAACCTGATTGCAACAATTGTAGGGGCAATTGTTGGAATTTTGTTAATCTAACTTTATTTTGATAGTATTGTTTTTTTTATAAAATTTATGTTTATGCCAGTCAAATCACTAATTTTCACTTCATCGAGCCCTTTATTGTACATGTTTATTACAATCTCTCTTTCTTTTTCATTCACTTTGTCTTGCGCGTAATCTTCTACTATTTTCATATTTCCACCAAGCAAATTTCTTATTGTCATGTTCAAATTTTCTGTTTCAACAAACTTGTCGGTTAATAATAATTCAATTCCTTTAATGAATTGTCCGATATCGTTGTTGAGATTGTCTATATTTGTTATTGTAATTGCCGTTTTTAAGATAATTTCTTCAATGTTCTCATTTGTTTTCATGAATGGAACTAAGCTAAGCTTTACTAATTCTTCTTTGCCTAGCACTTCTTTGTTTTCTATTTTATAATTTATCATATTTAAAAATTGATTACCGTCGTGATTGTGTAGAGAATGGATATATATTGGAAAAGAAGAATCTTTGTTTATCTTATACACTTTTGTCTTTTCTTTTTCGGTAGTGCTTAGAACATGTAATTCAATTTCTTTATTGTATTCATTTTTTAAATGGTCTATTAAAGCAGTATATAATCTAAATCTTTTTTCATCGTCGATGTCTACATAACTACTTTGAAATTCAATAATGAAAATTTGATTCTCGACTTCAAAAACTAAATCTGGTTTGTATATTTTTGGGTCAAGTATACTGAATTCAGTTTGATGAATCTCTTTAATTTCTCCTTTCAGATTCATTATTTTAAGAAGTGTCGGACCAAATTTTTGACCAACATTTTTAAAAATTAAATCTTCATGGAATTTCAAATGTTTCACCTCACATTCTTTTATTAAATTATTCTTTATTTTAAATTTAAATGTATTTAAACTTGTTTATTTAAATTTAAAGCATTTTTACAATGTTAAATAAATATTATGGACTAAAATAAATTTTGTTTTACTTTAAAATTAATCTGAGGATAATAAAATTAGGTAGTTAAATTTAATTTTTAAATAAATTATTTAACTATCAAAAAACAAAATTTATATTATTATAATTTAGGTGATATTATGAAGGGAATAGTCTTAATCATGGATGGTATGGGGGACCGTCCTATCAAAGAATTAGATAATCAAACTCCTCTTCAAGCTGCAAATACTCCAAACATGGATAAAATGGCCAAAGAAGGAATAACTGGAATTATGGACTCAATAGCTCCGGGCATCATTCCGGGAAGTGACACTGCGCATTTGTCAATTTTGGGCTATAATCCATATGAGGTATACACTGGAAGGGGTCCATTTGAGGCAAATGGCGTCGGTGTGGATGTCTTGCCGGGAGACATTGCGTTCAGATGCAATTTCTCAACTGTTGATGATGATTTAATCGTGACTGACAGGCGTGCCGGAAGAATCAAGGAAGGCACCAAGGAAATAGTCGATGAGTTAAACAAGATGGTCTTGGACGATTATCCTGACGTTAAAATTATTTTTAAAGAATCAACCGGTCATAGGGCAGTTTTGGTCCTTAGGGGAGAAGGGCTTTCTGGCAAGGTAAGTGATGCAGACCCTAAAGTCGAGGGAAACAAGCCGAAAGAGGTAAAGCCATTGGACGACACACCTCAAGCCGCAAAAACTGCAGATATCCTAAACAAATTGGTGGTGAAAACTTATGAAATGGTTAAGGATCATCCTGTGAACGTAAAAAGAATCGAGGAAGGCGAACCTCCAGCAAACATTGTTATCCCTCGTGGAGCCGGGGAGGTGCCTGTTGTAGAATCATTGAATGATAAATATGAAGTCAATTCAGCATGCATTGCGGAAACAGGGCTTATTATGGGCATCGGCAGGTTTGCGGGAATGGATATCATTGAAATGGAAGACGTCACAGGAGGGATTGACACCAATTTGGACAATATTCGAGATACAATAATCGACCAGGTTAAAAACTCAGAGCATGATTTTTTCCTCATAAACATTGATGGTGCCGATGAGGCGGGCCATGATGGACAGACAATGGAGAAAAAGGAATTCATTGAGAAGGTCGATGAGGTTGTGATGAGCGAATTGATCAAGCTTGAGGATGTTTACATTTTCCTGACAGCTGACCACTCAACCCCGATATCTGTAATGAACCACTCAGGAGATCCGGTGCCAGTGCTGATCAGGGGTCCTGAAGTAAGGGTAGATGATGTCGAGGAGTTCTCAGAAGTTGCCTGCGCAAAAGGAGGACTTAACAGAATCCGTGGGGCAGACGTGATGAACATTATGATGGACCTGATGAATTATGCCCATAAATTCGGAGCATAGGATGATAATATGGCGGCAAAAAAACTGTTCGGAACCTCAGGAATCAGGGGTTTGATAGGCTCTGAGGTAACTTGCGAGCTTGCATTGAATGTTGGAAAATCACTGGCATATTATTTGGGAAATGAAGGAACTGTCGTTATAGGTTATGATACAAGAACCACTAATGAAATGCTCGACCAGGCCATATGCGCAGGGTTTTTGGAAAGCGGAGTGAATGTGGTTAAAATCGGAATGGTTCCAACTCCATTGGTGGGTTACGCCACTGAAAAACTAGATGCAGATGCTGGAATAATGCTGACCGCATCCCACAACCCGTCCCCATATAATGGCATAAAATTATGGAATAAAAACGGAATGGCATACACTTCCGAGCAGGAAGCAAAGATTGAAGAAATCTATGCCAATAAGGATTATGTTTCCGTCAGTTGGGACAAAGTCGGTTGTCTAAGTGTCAATGAGGAAATCAAAGGCCAGTATGTTGATGATCTGGTCAGCATGGTTGACATTAAGGAAGGACTTAAAGTAGTCATCGATTGTGCATCCGGTGCCGGAAGCGAAATATCACCTTTAGTATTTAGAAAAGCCGGATGTGAAGTAACCACCCTAAATTCACAGCCGGACGGATTTTTCCCAGGAAGAAAACCGGAACCGAATGCAGAAAACCTTGGCAATCTGATGAAAACTGTAGTGGCTATCGGAGCAGACCTTGGAATAGCCCATGACGGCGATGCGGATAGGATGATCACCGTTGATGAGAAAGGAAACATCTCTCCATTCGATTCACTTTTGGCATTGATATCCAAGCAGTTCGACGGGGACATCGTGACAACTGTCGATGCAGGCCTATGCATGGATGAATCCGTAAAGGGCGAAGTCTTGAGAACCAAAGTGGGGGATGTAAATGTGGCTGAAGTAATCATTGAAAAAGATGCAAGTTTCGGCGGAGAACCGTCCGGAACATGGCTGCATCCGGATTTCTGCATGTGTCCTGACGGAATCCTTTCAGGTTTGAGAATGGCTGAAATAGTCTCAAGAGACGGTAAACTGTCTGACCTTTTAGATGAAATCCCGTCTTATCCTAACATCCGTGAAAAGATAACCTGCTCTAAAGAAGCTAAAATCAAAGTTATGGAAAATATGGAAGAGCTGCTCACCGATGCATTTGATGATGTCGTCGATGTCAATTCAATCGATGGGGTAAGGCTGACATTTGAGGATGACAGCTGGGTTTTGGTAAGGCCTTCCGGAACTGAAGACTATATCAGAATAACTTTGGAATCTCGCGATGGTGAAAGGGCAGAAGAGATTAAGGAAACCTGTGTAAAAATCATTAATGAAAACTTGTAAAGATGTTTTCTCATTTTTATATTCTTTTTTTTGACAATTGCTTCTTTTAAACACCATGATATTTAACACTTGTTTTTAGATTTGATGTGGTATTGATTGTAATATTTAACTGTTTTGGAAGTTGGCTATGAAAACAATTCGCATAACTGAAGAAGTCCACGGTAAATTAGCTCATTTGGCCTATAAAGAATCTGAAATGTCATTTAAAAGTAAAAAATGCACAAAATGTAAAAAGACAAGAGTTGGAATGTATAGAATTATATATTTCATTGATGAATCAAAAAAAGAGATTGAAATTGTCGATATTGGTCCTTGAAAAAATATTTATAAAAAATTGGATTGAAGTTATTTTAATTATTTCTATTAAAATGAAGTAAGTATTACTCAGTTCTAGCCGTTATTGTATTAAACATCAATATTTAAGGTTAAAATAAAAAAAAGTTCTTTAAAGAAGGTTGCTTCTTTAAAGATCAGTTCATTAAACTTTCAAGTCCTTTTGTAGCTAGTAATTTTGTAAATGAACCCTCAGGTTTCATGATAATGTTTCCATTATTGTATTCTTCAAGGGCCTTTTTAATCATTGTTTCCTTTTTGTCAGGATCTTTTGTGGCATTGATGATTGCTTTGGTCAATACCATTACCGCATCGCCTCTGGACATGTTTCCTTGAACATTGTCGTTGCCCGCATAACCGTTGTATGCATCATTTGAACGGATAATGTCAACAGCACTGAGGTTTGAGATTTCGCCATCCACATAGAGTGGTCTGATGGAATCAATGATGTTGTCGATACTTTCACTGTAAACGAGAACTACAGCATCGGCGTGCATTCCGGTATTATGTTCCACGATTTCCTTTGCGTATTCCATACCTTGGTCTGTTCCATCCCAAAGACAGTCGTGAAGAAGCATTTTTCCGTTAAGACCTCCAGGGGCAGGTTGTGACGGGTGAGCCATACCTCCAGGATATACTGGGGTATAATTGACAAAATGGCCTCCTTCCAGATGTACCATGAATGCCATATCTACACTTCCGTTTGGCTGTTCGCCCTTATCGGAAGCCAACACTAGGATATTCTTGTTTTCTGATGATAAGTCTGGAGTCAAGAATAGTGTTCCAGCAATTACGGTCAGCAATCCCAGAAGAATCACAAGAAGAATTGCAATAATCAGTTTTTTTCTTCGTCTCATTTTTTAATTCCTAATAGTTAAATCTTAAAAATTTATTTAGTATCATATAAGATATGTCATTGACTAGATTTGTTCATTAAATTATATAAATATTAGCTAAAATCCATTTAAATGTTAAAAAGAGAGTTGATGTTTAAAATTAAAAAAAAATTTAAAGAAGAAGATTTATTCTTCTTCTACAATGAAAGCATCTACTCCAAGAGCAGCGCATTCTGGGCAAACCCAGTCGTCAGGCATGTCTGCAGGTGTTGCTCCAGCAGGAATGTTGTAAGCAGGGTCACCTTTTTCTGTGTCAAATCTGTATTCGCAGTGTAAACATACATAGATAGTCATTTTAATAATCTCCTTAAAGTTTCACTATTAATAAATTAATAGCTAATTATAATTTGTCTATATTAAAACTATTATTTAAAATTACTTATTTGATTTAGTAAAGTTAATTTATAAGTTAGGAGTAAAACATATAATATTATTAGATAAGTTTTTATAGGGGATAGTCAAAGTGAAAGCAATTATTTTGAGTGCCGGTGAAGGTTCTAGGATGAGGCCGTTAACACTTACAAAGCCTAAAACCATGTTGCCGGTAGCTGGAAAACCAATCATACAATATAACATTGAATCATTAAGGAACAATGGCATAAAGGATATTTTGTTGATTGTTCGTTATAAGGAAGAGATGGTTCGCGAATATTTTGGCGATGGCAGTGAGTTGGATGTCAACATCACTTACAAAACACAGAAGGATTTTTTAGGAACTGCAAATGCGATTTCTTATGGTGAGGATTTCATCGAGGATAGTCTGATAGTCTTAAACGGGGATATTATCCTGGACGATGAGATCATCCATGAAATCATCAAGAAATACAACTATATGGCTCCAGACACATTGATGGTGTTGACTGAAGTGGAAGACCCTTCCGCTTTCGGTGCTGTTGAAATCGAAGACGGCAACATCAAGAACATCGTTGAAAAACCTAAAAAGGAAGAGGCACCAAGCAATCTCGTAAACACTGGTATTTACATATTCAATAAGGACATTTTTGAAAAAATCAAGAGCACGGAAATTTCTGAGAGGGGAGAATACGAAATTACAGATTCAGTGTCCTTGCAGATAGCTGATGGCAAAAAGGTAATCGGCCATAAAACCAACAAGGATTGGATTGACGTTGGTCGTCCATGGGAGCTGATTGAAGTTAATGAAGAGCTGATCAGCCAGCTGAAAACAGAAATTAGGGGTGTTGTCGAGGACGGAGCCCACATTCACGGGGAAATATTTCTGGATGAAGGAAGCATTATACGTTCTGGCGTTTACATTGAAGGGAATGTCTACATAGGCAAGAACTGCGACATAGGCCCTAACTCATACATCCGTGGAAATTCATATTTCGGCGACAGCGTGCACGTCGGAAATGCCGTTGAAATCAAGAATTCAATCGTTATGGAAAATACGAATGTCAGTCACTTAAGCTATGTTGGAGACTCAGTAATCGGTTCAAATTGTAATATAGCTGCGGGAACCAACATTGCTAATTTGCGTTTTGACAATCGTTCCGTTAAAACCAAAATCAAAAATCAAATGATAGATAGTGGAAGACGTAAACTGGGATCCATCATTGGGGATTCCGTAAAGACCGGAATCAACTCCAGTTTTTCACCGGGTGTAAAAGTAGGCCATAATTCCACTATAGGTTCTGGGGTTTTGTTATATGATGATGTCCCCTCCGATACTCGCGTATTGGTAAAACAGAATCATATCATACAAGATAAAAATAAGAAGAAAGAATAAATTGGCGATATTATGGAAAATAAAAAAGACTCTGTTATAATATGCCCAGGCGCACAGGTACTCGGAAATGTGGAATTAGGCGAGGATGTCTCTGTATGGCACGGTGCCGTAATAAGGGGAGACACAGACTCAATCACCATAGGAAACAATTCCAATGTTCAGGACAATTGTGTCGTTCATTGCACAAAAGGATTTCCTGTAGTCATTGGCGAAAACGTTTCTGTTGGCCATGGTGCTGTCGTTCATGGCTGTAAGTTGGATGATAACGTTTTAATTGGAATGAATGCGACAGTCTTAAACGGCGCTCATATTTCCAGGAATTCCATCGTTGGTGCAGGCGCTGTTGTAAGCGAAGGGAAGGAATTTCCCGAAGGCAGCTTGATTTTAGGAGTTCCAGCCAAAGCTATTAAGCAGCTTAGCGAGGAACAGGTAAAGCTTATTCAAGATAATGCGGACAATTATGTTAAACTTTCCAAACAGTATAAGGAAGATTAATGATGAAGGCAAGAAAGATTGTAGATGAAATGGATTCATATGTCCCCGGCAGGTCTCAGGACGAGATTGCTGAGGAATTTAATTTAAATAAGGATGAGATTATCAAATTGGGATCCAATGAAAACCCATGGGGGCCGTCCCCAAAGGCCATGCAGGCCATTCGCGATGAAATCAAATCCATAAACAGGTATCCTGAATCCCAGCTGAAGGAGCTTGTAGGCGAAATAGCGGATTATTCCGGGGTTGATGACAATCAGGTGATTATCGGCGGTGATGGTGCGGATGAAATCATTGACATTCTGGCAAAGACATTCATCAATGAAGGTGATGAGTTCATAGTGCCTTTGCCTTCCTACATGTACTATGAATATCTGCTCCAGCAATACGGAGCCCATCCGGTCTATGCAAGGTGGGATCTGGATAGGAACGAATTGGATGTTGATTCCATATTCGATGCGGTAACCGACAAAACCAAAATGATGTTTCTATGCACTCCTAACAACCCTACAGGCACACTAATCGAAAAGGATGTTTTAAGGGAGATAGCTTCTAAAAATCCTGAGGTATTGATTGTTGTCGATGAAGCTTACTTTGAATATTCCGAAGTCACTAATAAAGATTTAATCAATGAATTTGACAATATTTTTATCATTCGTACAATGTCTAAGGTTTTGGGTCTTGCAGGCATGAGGATAGGCTACGGCCTGGCCTGTCCGGAAATTATAGAATATATGCACAGAATCAAACCAGTATTTTCACTGACAAGACTGTCCTTTGTAGCTGCACTCAATACATTTCAGGATAAGGAATACATTAAGGATTCAATAGAAAAGGGAATTGAATCAAGACAGTATCTCTATGACGAACTATCAAAGATAGATTCCTTGAATGTGTTCCCGTCCAAGTCTAATTTCATGCTGATTGGCGTTAAGGACACAGGTTTTACTGCAAGCGAATTGGCTTTGGAATTGATGAAAAAGGGAATAATCGTAAGGGACTGCACTTCCTTTAAAGGGTTGGGCGAATATTGGATAAGAATCAGCATCTGCACCCTTGAAGAGGATGAGAAATTCATTGAAATCATAAAAGAGGTTTTAAACTAATGTATGTTGGCGGATCAGTAATATCTTCTGTTGAATTTCATGGAAATATGTCATTAGTCATTTTCATGTCTGGATGTCCTTTGACTTGCAGATATTGTCATAATGTGGAACTTTTGGATGACAAGACCGATAAATCATTTGAAGAAATCAGACATGAAATCGATTCTTCAGCGGATTTTCTTGATGCGGTTGTGATTTCTGGCGGTGAGCCATTGCTGCAGCTGGACGCATTAATCGAGATATTTACTTATGTTCGCCAGTTAGGATTAAAAACAAAATTGGATACAAGCGGTATTTATCCAGATAAAATCAAGCAATTATTGGATTTGAAACTGTTGGATTTCGTTTCGCTTGACGTCAAGACAACATTCTCAAAGTATAGAAAAATAACAGGTTCCAATGTCGGTTTTCAGGTTAAAAAATCCATGGAGCTAATTAATGCCGATGAGAATGTTCATCTGGAAGTGAGAACCACTTATGTTCCAACATTGCACACCAAAAAAGACATTGTTAATTTGGTCGATGAGATTGAAGCGGACATCTACACGATTCAGCAATTTAGAAATAAGAATGTGTTGGATCCTGCTCTTGAGAAAGTAGAAGTTCCAAACCCTCATGATTTGGAAAAGTTGGCTCGTGAAATCAAACCATTTTTTGACGGTCAGGTCAAAGTCAAATCAGCAGAATTTGGAGAAAGGGTAGTTGAGTAAAATTAAGGAGGGGTCAAATGCCGATTTTGTCATTTTCAAGTAATGATATTGATGTAATCACTGGTAAAAAGACCAGAACAATACGTAAAGCATGGAAGACTCCACTTAAGAAAGGAGACAGGCTTTACTGCTACTGGAATCTGGTTTCAAAAGAGAAGATGAAAATCTTTGAGGCATTGGTGACTGATGTTGAGAATATTCCTTTTAGAGAAATTAAGGATGATGATGAATTGGCCGCTAGAGAGGGCTTTAAAGATTCTTATGACATGCTGAGGGAATTCAAAAAGATGTATGGTGGCCAGATCGATGATGATGATGAATTCCAGATAATCTATTTTGAAAAGCTTGACATTGATGATTGGAAAGGCGACAAGATAGACGAAAAGGCAATGATTACCAAAAGGGCAGACATTCTTTTTGACAGCGGTAAGTTCGATAAGTCCACAATGTGTTATGAAGCCGCTTTAAGGCTTGACCCGGATGATGTTTATCTGCTCAATAAGCAGGGAGATAATCTATCCAGGCTGGGCAAATTCGATGAAGCCATAGGATGTTATGACAAGGCATTGGAATTCGAGCCTGACAATGAGTATATCCTAAACAATAAGGCCATTGCGCTCCTGAATGCAGGAAGGATTGATGAAGCATACAAGGCCAGCACAATTGCATACAATTTCAGGCCAAGCAGTCCGATTGTATTGTATTGGAGAGGGTTCATCCTGGAAATGCTTGGAAGGTATGATGCAGCATTGAGGGTTTATGACAAGCTCATTGTAATCGATGGGGAAAATCCTGAAGTCTGGAATGCGAGAGGAAACCTGTTGACTGATATGGGCATGTTGGAAGAGGCTATTCAATCATTTGATAAGGCTGTGGAAGTATGTTTGGATGACTCCGAGATGGATGCGGCTGCAATCAACAGGATGGGCAATGCTTACATCGATTTGGGTAAATTTGACGAAGCTCTTGAATGCTTTAACAAAGCAATATCCTTAGAAAAATATAACATTGATTTTTTACTTAACAAGGGTGTTGTTTTAATGGAATTGGGCAAATTTGAAGAGGCGGTTGATAGTTTCAACAAGGTTCTTCTCAGAAATCCCGATAATGAGGATGCATTTTTCCTAAAAGAAGAATGTTTGGAAAACTTTTAATCTTTTCTATTTTTAAATGTAGATGTCATTGATGTATTACGTTATTTTTTCGCCAAACTCATTTTTTTTAAAAATAGCATTAACTTAAATAATATTTTTTTAAGGTAGGTTCGTTTTAATTATATCTTAAATCGATATAATTAAAACAAAATTAGTGATGGTTTTCGTGTTGGATTATTTTTTATATTTTTTGATTAAATCGATTCCCCAATCAGTCATTTCATCAGCTTTCTGCTGTGAGTCTGACTCGGCAAAGCATCTGAAAATTGGTTCTGTTCCTGATGGTCTGATGATTACCCAGCCATCATCTTTCAGGATTTTAACGCCGTCTGTTAAGTCTAACTTGAAGTCAGTGGTATTTTGAATTTCTTCTGCAATGCTGTTCATGACATGTTCCTTTTGATTGTCAGGGCATTCGATTTTCATTTTGCTTGCGTAATAAACTGGAAGCTCCGCCACTAACTCGGATAATGGTTTTTTCTCTTTAGCGATGGTTTCCAGGATTTTAGCAACAGTCATTACTGCATCCCTTCCATAAACGAAGTCTGGGAAAATAAGTCCTCCATTTTCTTCTCCACCAAAAAGACCATCCTCGTCCTTGAGCTTACGGGCAACAAGCAAGTCTCCAACAGCAGTGGCTATTACTTCACCATTGTATTCGTCTGCAACGTCATAAATTGCCTGGGAGGTTGCAACGGTTGTGACAATGATTCCGCCGCCGTTCTCTTTAAGCATCTGTTTTTCCACAAGGGTGAATGTCTTGTCGCCTAAAACAAAGTTTCCTTTCTCGTCAATGCAGATTGTCCTGTCTGCATCGCCGTCGTGCGCAAGACCGATATCAGCATTCAATTCCTTCACAACACTGATTAGCTCTTGTAGGTTTTCTTCAATAGGTTCCGGGTCACGGCCTGGGAAAAATCCGTCGGCCTGTGAGTTTAAAGTAGTCACTTCACAGCCAAGTTTTCTAATTAGGTATGGTGCAGTGTAGCATCCGGCACCACTTCCGCAGTCAACAACGACTTTTAATTTTGCTTTGCGTATTGCATCGACATCCACTTTGGATATTGCTTCATCAACATATTCCTCAATAACCTTGTTGTTGTGGTAAATTTCACCGATTTCAGACCAGTGCGCTCTTTTTGGCTCTTCATCAAAGTACAACTTTTCGATTGCAAGGTCCATTTCATCTGGTATTCCAATACCGAACTCATCTAAAAATTTAAGCCCATTGTATTTTGGAGGGTTATGTGAAGCGGTAATCATTACTCCTCCGTCATAATATTTGCGGACTGCATATTGAACACCTGGTGTAGGCAGGATTCCTAAATCCACTACATCGCATCCGCTTGATAAAAGTCCTGCTTTTACAGCTTCCTTCAACATAGGAGTTGATGTTCTTGTATCTCCTCCAACAGCCACGGTTCCTTGAATCTGTGTACCGTAGCAGGCCGCAAGTCTTGATGCGAACTCAGGAGTCAAGACATCATTTGCAGTTCTTCTAACTCCAAAAGTTCCAAATAATCGTTTTTTATCAGACATGGTTTAATTTCCTATAATTTTAATATACCCTTATTTTTGAATTTTAATCAATAAAAAGCTATTTATTGATTTTTGATTTTTAGGCTGTCACCATTCGATAAAATTATTTCCAGCTCCGAATTATATTCGGTTATTTTTCCTGTAACCTCAACTTTCCTGTCTTTGAAGTCCTCAATGTCAAGATTATTCGATTGTATTTCAGCTGCCTGATTTTCGAATATTATTAGTTGCATCTGGCCAGTCCCATCATTAATTGTTAAAAAATAACTGCTTCCTGATGAGGATTTTGCTATTTCGCTAACGACACAGTCAACAGATACCTCTTCATCTATCATTGAGCGGGTTATGTCCTCAATCTTTACTTTTTTAACTTCAATCGTTGGCGTAAGTATCAACAGGCCGATTATTCCAATGAGAGAAGTTATCAATGCTATTCTTAGTAATTTGTCATCTGTAATTTCCATGTATCTTCATTGGTTTTAATTTTAAAAATAGTCGATAGGATTTTATTTTGTAAAATTTATTTGTGGTTAAAAATTTACTATTATCATGTTTGAAAATCTCACAAAAAAGGAATTGTATGCAATTTTGACTGGTGTTTTTACTGCGTGCCTGATTATATCTAATGTTATTGCCGGCAAAACATTTGACTTTTTTTCATTTGCTCTTCCTTGCGGTGTTGTAATATTTCCTGTAATTTACATCGTCAATGATGTTTTGACAGAAGTTTATGGCTATGAAAGGGCAAGAAATGTAATTCTTCTAGGTTTTTTTGATGAATCTTATAGCTGCAGTCTGTTATTCAATCACGATTGCACTGCCGGCACCGGCATTTTTTGAAAACTCAGAGGCCTTTAGTGTTGTTTTAGGTTCCACTTTCAGGTTACTGGTGGCTAGCTTCGTTGCTTATTTGGTGGGATCCCTTGTAAATGCTAAAGTGATGGTGATTCTTAAAAGGTGGGATGAGAAAAAGCTATTTTTAAGGTGCATAGTTTCAACTCTTTTTGGCGAAGGTTTGGATGCAATAATATTTATCACCATCGGATTTTTAGGCACAATGCCTGTTGAAGCTTTGTTAATGATGATTTTAGCGCAAGCATTGTTTAAAACGGTGTATGAGATAATTGTCTATCCAATTACACGGACTGTAATATATAGTGTTAAAAAATTGCCAGAGGTTTAATTTTCAGTATTGTACATGGAAATCAATCTCTCAACGGTGTCAGCATCCATAGGGCCTTTATCCTTTCTTATGTTTTTCACGACAGGGAACCTTAAGGAGTATCCGGTTTCATATTCCGGTGATTCTACGATTTCGGAAAATGCGATTTCCAAAACTATTTTCGGCTCTACTTTTATCTCACGGCCCTTGGTTGAAATTTCAAGTTCTTTCATTTTTTCTGTTAGGTATTCTAGGGTAGCGTCGTCAAGACCGGTTGCAGCATATGCAACTGTTTTGAAATCATCATTTTCATCTCTTAGCGCCACCAGATATGAGCCAACAAAATCGCCACGTTTTCCAATGCCGTATGTTCCTCCAACAATCACCATGTCCAAAGTTTCAGGTTCCGCCTTGTATTTAAGCATCTTTTTGCCCCTTAGGCCAGGAATATACGGTTCGGATGCATCCTTAATCATTATTCCCTCATGGCCTCCCTCAATGGAGGATTCGAATAATGACTGTATGTCATCAAGATTGTCAGGTGTTCCAACCAGCATTGTACTCAGGTTCATCTCATCAACGGAGATATCCACGATGTTTTCCAAAGTCTCTCGCCTGAGTGAAAGGGGTTCGTCAATCATAGGGACTTTATAGTAGAGGACATCAAAAAGGAATAGTTTCAATGGAACATTCTCCATAGCTTCCTCCACATTGTGCTTTCTTCTAACCCTATGCAGGATGTTCTGGAACGGGAGAGGCTTTCCATCTCTAGTAGCTATTACTTCCCCTTCCACAATGTAATCCTCATGGGGCAGGTATTCATTGAACAGTTCAACGATTTCTGGAAGAGCATGGGTGATGTTTTCAAGCCTGCGTGTGAATATTCTGATTTCATCATTGTTCCTGTGAACCTGAAGGCGTATCCCATCATATTTTGTCTCGCAGATTGCGGTTCCCATCTCTGGGATAATTTCATTTAGGGGTGGTGCTAACTGCGCAAGCATTGGCTTGACGGGTGTTCCTGGCGTCAGATTAAGCTTTTCAAGGCCTTCGGCACCTTCATCCTTTGCAGTTCTTGCAACGACAGAAAAATCATTGGTAAGCATCTGCGCTCTTTCAACTATTTTCTTATCAATTTCGAAGGCTTGGGCTATGGCATCCCTGACAACCCCATCGCCAACACCGATTCTCAATTCCTCGGTAATTGTTCGGGTTAGATATTTTGCTTCGGTGGCACTGGCCTGTGACAATAGCTCTAAAATGACGGAAATCTTACGGTTGGTGGATCTTGAACCGCTGATTGTGGATAATTTGCGCAAGCTATTGAAGACAAAATCGATTGTCAAAGGCTTTGAGAAGAATGTCATCTGGGACTTTTTGGCATATAGTTTGACGCATGCAAGGCCGATGTCACCTTCGTCACGAACTGCATCCTCGACATTGGCCTGTGTGGTTCCAACCGCTTCAGCCACTGCACGCTCCACCAGCTTTCCGCCAATGCCGATTTCTTCTGAACTCCATGCAGGGAATACAACGCCTAGAATTAGCAATCCCACTTTTTCAATTGTGTCTGAGTCCAGTCTTTTTAGGAATTCGGATATGATTTCTGTTTTTTCCAGCCTTTTTGTAGTCGCTTCAAGTGCTGAGTAGACATCCACCAGTTCCTGATATTTCATTAGAAATCACCTTTGGCTATCTTAACGGCACAATATTCTCCGCACATTGCACACATCTCATCATCGTCCAGTTGGCATTTGTCTCGGTATTTCCTTGGTTTGGACTTGTCCAGCGCAAGGCTGAATTGGGCATCCCAGTCGAAATCCCTTCGGGCCTTTGCCATTGCCTTTTCACGAGTCCATGCTGAGTCAAGTCCCTTTGCGACATCGGCCGCTTCAGCAGCAATTTTTGATGCAATCACTCCCTCTTTTACATCTTCTAAACTTGGAAGCGATAGGTGTTCTGCCGGTGTCACATAACACAGGAAGTTTGCTCCTGCAGTTGCAGCAATGGCTCCGCCGATGGCTCCGGTAATGTGATCATAGCCTGGAGCGATATCCGTTACGAGAGGTCCCAATACATAAAACGGAGCTCCGTGACAGATTGTCTTTTGGATTTCCATGTTGGCCTTAATCTGGTTTAACGGCATGTGTCCCGGACCTTCCACCATTACCTGAACGTTGGCATCCTGAGCCCTTTTGACTAGCGTTCCGAGATTTACAAGCTCTTGGATTTGAGGGATATCGCTTGCATCCGCCAGACAGCCTGGCCTTAAACCATCACCAAGGGATAATGTGATGTCATATTCATAGGATAGCTCTAAAAGATAATCGTAATTTTCATATAATGGGTTTTCCAGGCCGTTGTGATTGATCCAGGAAGCCATGAATGTTCCTCCACGGCTCACAATCCCCATCATCCTGTTTGCAGCCTTTAATTTTTCAACCAAGTCTTTTGTAATTCCGCAGTGGAGCGTCATGAAGTCCACTCCTTCCTTTGCCTGATTTTCAATGGCCTTGAAGATGTCGTCAGGGTCCATGTCTATTATCTCTTTGTCTTTGGCCAGGGTTACTACTCCCGCTTCATAGAGGGGGACTGTTCCGATGCAGATGTCTACGGCATCCATGATTTTCCTTCTGAACAGTTTCAAATCGGAACCTGTCGACAAGTCCATCAATGCATCGGCACCATATTCTTGGGCCAGTTTCGCTTTATCGATTTCCAGTTCAATGTCATCGATTTTAGATGATGATCCTATATTGGCATTTATTTTGGTTTTCAGGCATTCGCCAATTCCGCATGGCTTTGAATTTCCGTTGATGTTTTTTGGAATCACCACTAATCCTTTGTCAATCAACTTGGCTAGTTTGTTTGCATCTATATTTTCATATTCTGCAACATATTCCATTTCTGGAGTGATGTTGCCTTTTTGAGCTTCACTTTTTTGAGTCAAATTTATCCCTCATGCTGACTAATCATATTTAGTTATATAGTTTTAACTATATAGAATTAATCAAATTATATTTATATGGGTCGTGTTTACTATTAAAATTATTTTTTTCGATACTGAAACAAGCGGTTTGGATTGCAGGGATTGTAAGATTATTGAGCTTGCAATGCTCACTGTTGAAAATGGCGAAATTGTTGAGGAATATGATAAATTTATCAATATTGGACAAGCACTTTCACCTAAAATTATTGGCCTTACAGGGATTACCAATGACATGTTGAGAAAGGAAGGGCACAGTGAAGAGATTATTGCTCGAGATTTAAAGGAAAGATTAACTAATGGTACTGTGATGATTGCACATAATGCCCAATTTGATTTATCATTTGTCTATTTTCTATTGAAAAGGCATTATCCTTTAGAAGCCGATGATATTGTAAAAAATGTTGATTGGATTGATACTGTAACGGTACTAAAGGACAGGAAAAAATATCCTCACAAGTTAGTTGATGCAGTGCATTATTATAAAATTGATGATGTCAATTACCATAGGGCTATTGATGATACAAAGGCATTGTATGAAGTTACATTAGCAATGAAAGAAGAAAGAAATGATTTAGTGGAGTATAAAAATCTATTTGGATTTAATCCTAAATATGGGCCGGGTTATTTCAAATTTTCATTCATTGAATATAAACCACAACCATTCAGACAGGGTTTGGCTCCTGCAGAGAGAATTCTGCCAAAAAGGTAATCTTAAACTAAAGGATAAGGCAAATCTGGATTGTCCTTTTTAGGCTTTTCTCCGCCGATCTTTTCCAATCGCATCTCCAAAAACTTTTTGCCGTCTTCAGTGTGTGCAAAAATTGGTATTGACTGGCCAACGGTTTTAATACTTTCTGCCTCTCCGATTTCACGGATATGCTTGGATGCGCATCCGGTTGTGACATCACATGCATCAAACAGTTTTCTTGCATCCTCCGCACTTGTTTTGGTAGTGTGGACCACAAAGACATAAATGTTAATGTCAGGGTTTTCTTCTTTTAGCTTTTCAATTTCCTCCGCATCACTTGCCAGTGTTATTGTCACTGCAATGCTTTTGAATCCTTTTGAAATGGCTAATCTGATTCCTTCAATCTGGTTTATCTCGGCGGTTTTTGGATTTACGATATTTTCCTTACCAATTTCATCAATCAATTCCGGTATGGGGGTGGTTTCTACAAGCCCTGAGACTCGCCCGCCGATTCCTTGAACTAATTCTGGTTCTGTCACAATCAATGTTCCGCAACCCTCCAGAACCATCACGACAGAATCAATGACATTTTCTTCAAGCAAGGTAGACATTATTTCAGATATTCCGAAGCTTAAGAAGTCTTTCATTCTAAGTTGGCGATTGGGTGTACACATTCCAAAATCATCTATTCTAAATTGGATGTTTTTAGCTATTATTTCAGGTGTGAGCTCTTTAATTCCTCTGTGGTGATCAAAAAGAGGACAATATTCGACTTCCGGTTCGCTAACGCTAATTACTTTACCATCCTTAATGGTGATCCTGCTTCTTCCTAATGCTTCAATAGTATGTTCGCTCATGAATATAACTATTGTTAAAAATAGTATTTAAAGTTTGGAGGTTGCGTGGGAAGTGTCTGTTCTTCCCACAAAAATATGGTTAGAAAACATATAAAAATAAAGGAGGAAAAAAGGAAGAAATTTGGGGGTTTCTTCCTTACATATATTGGACGAGCTGTTCTTCCTGGTCATTTCCAGGTTTTACTTTATCGATTGCTTCTTTAAAGTATTTGTTTGGAATTTCACTTGCTTGCATATCATTTCTTAAGGTGAGCATGGCGGCTTCTCTGCATACGGATTCAATGTCAGCTCCAACATATCCGTCTGTGCTTTTTGCAAGTTTTTTAAGATCAACGTCTTTTGCAAGAGGCATGTCTTTGGTGTGAACTTCAAAGATTGCAAGTCTTGCTTCTTCATCAGGTTCTTTGACTTGTATGTGCCTGTCAAATCTTCCAGGCCTCATTAGTCCGGCATCCAAGATGTCAGGTCTGTTGGTTGCAGCAATGATTGCAACATCCTGAAGCTCTTCTAAACCATCCATTTCGGTCAATAGTTGGTTTACAACCCTTTTTGTAACTCCGCTATCAGTATCGTTTCCGCTACGTGCACTGGCTATTGCATCAATTTCATCGAAAAAGATCACTGTTGGCGCAGCTTGTTTGGCTTTTCTGAATACTTCGCGAACGCCTTTTTCAGATTCGCCGACCCATTTGGACAGAAGTTCAGGACCTTTTACGGAAATGAAGTTCGCTTCACTTTCACTGGCTACCGCTTTTGCAAGTAGTGTTTTTCCGGTTCCTGGAATTCCGTAAAGCAAGGTTCCTTTTGGAGGTCTGATTCCTAGACGTTGGAATGTATCAGGGTGTTTTAAAGGCCATTCGACAGCCTCTTTCAGTTCTTGCTTGACATCTTCAAGACCTCCTATGTCATCCCATTTGATGTCTGGAATTTGCACGAGAACCTCTCTGAGTGCAGAAGGCTGGATTTCTTTTTGCGCTTCTCTGAAATCATCTCCGGTCACTACGATTTTTTCCAGCACTTCTTTTGGAATCTCTTCATCGTTTTGGATTTCCGGCAAGATTCTTCTTACAACTCTCATTGCTGCTTCTTTACATAATGATTCCAGATCCGCTCCTACAAATCCGTGGGTTGTTGTGGATATTTTATCCAAATCGACATCCTCTGCAAGGGGCATGTTTCGTGTGTGGATTTCAAGCACTTCTTTTCTCTCTTCAGTGTCAGGCACCCCTATTTCGATTTCACGATCGAATCTTCCTGGTCTTCTGAGTGCAGGATCGAGGGAATCCGGCCTGTTTGTTGCACCGATAACCACTACTTGGCCACGGGATTTAAGACCATCCATTAAAGTTAAAAGTTGAGCAACTGTTCTTCTTTCAACTTCTCCGTTGGTTTCTTCTCTTTTCGGCGCAATTGCATCTAGTTCATCTATGAATATGATTGAAGGGGAGTTTTCTTCTGCCTCTTCGAAGTATTCTCTTAGGTTCTCTTCAGATCCGCCAACGTATTTGCTCATGATTTCCGGCCCGTTTATTGCAATGAAGTGGGCATCACTTTCACTGGCCACCGCTTTAGCCAGCAATGTTTTACCGGTACCTGGTGGACCATGCATTAATACTCCTTTTGGCGGGGCGATTCCTAACTTTTCGAAAAGTTCAGGTCTTTTAAGAGGAATTTCAATCATTTCCCTTACTTTTTTGACTTCCTCTTTTAGACCTCCAACGTCTTCGTAACTTACATCCACAAGGTTTCCGACACCTTCGATTTTGCTTACGTCTACTGGGGATTCATGAAGCTGAACTTCGGTATTCGGTCCAACAATAACGATGTCTTTTGGATTAGTGGAGATAACAGCAAATTTGATTTCTTTCATTGCAGGGGTGAAATCCATCAGTTCATCGAATAGGCTATTGAATCCTCTGTTTGGTCTTGGTGCACGGATTTGTGATCCGATGATGTCGCCTTGCATCATCACTTTTCCAGCAAATAGGCCACGCACATCACCTTGAACACGGATATTGTTTTCGGTAGGTGCCAAAACAACTTTTTTAGCTTCAGTTGCTTTTGTCTTTTTGATGGTGACTTCCCCGCCGATTGTCGCTCCGGAATTTTTACGGACCAGTCCGTCAATTCTTATTACTCCAAGACCTATATCGGTTTGGGAAGGAAGAGCAATTGCAGCGGTTCTTTTCTCTCCGACGATTTCAATCAAATCTCTTTCGTTAATGTCTAAATCATCCATGACATTCGGATCAAGCCTTGCAATGCCTTGGCCGACATCCTTTTGAGAGATTGCCTCTGCAACTTTTAGTGTGATTTCTTTTTGTGCCATTTTATCATCTCCTTTTTTATGGCTGTGATTATATAATTGTAATTGTCAATCTTTTTGTAACTTTTTGTAAGTTTATTGACAAACTTATCTGTGTATGTCTTACTATATAAAGTTTTTGGTTTTGATGATTTTAAAAAACAAGTTTAAAATGGGTTATTTTACTTAAAAATAATTTTAATATATTAATTTTATTAAAATTTAATTATTGACTTTGATTTATAAAAAATAGTAAAAATTAAATTGTTATATTCTAATTGGAAATTTAATTACTTTTTGACAGTTTAATATTTGTTCGTATCAGTTCGAACTAAATTATCTCAGTTTTCCGCCGAAGCCTGTGAACAATTTTTTGACATTTTCTATGTCGCTCTTGTCCAGTGCAGTGACCTTGAATGTCAAACTGATTGAATCGTCATCAATTTGGGGGCCGTTGTAGGTATCAATTAAATTAATGTCAATTATGTTATCGATGTTCATCACGGTTTGCTCTATTGTTTCGGCATTAACATTTTTTGGGAATATGCAGCTGATGGATTCTGTTCTGTTGTAATAGTTTTTGATCTTCCATTGGTAAAGCTCATCTTCCAGCAGTATGCGAATGTTGGCCACACGCAGTTTTTTAATTTTATTTCCATTTTTAAGAACAGCAGTTTTGCCGTCGATGCTTTCAAGAATTCCTACATGTATTTTTTTAGAGTAGATGTGCTGCAGCCCGACTTCCTGACCAATGGAATTGTTCAATATGCGGTATTCGTAGTTCAAGGCACCTATTGCCTTGTCACTTCTACCCAATGCGTTTTTAATGTCTCCCATATGTTTTGTTGCCTTGATGGCTATGTCCACGAACTCATCTTCGTCATAGCTGTTTATGACATCTCTCAATTCAAGCACGGCATCAGCAAATGTGGTCCTGATTTTAGGCCCGTTATTGTTCATTGTTTGGATGTTGTATGTCAGATATGGATTTTGGGCAACAATCCTTGCAATCATATCAATCATCAAATTATAGATGGGACTTTCATAGTCTTCGGTTTCTGCTAAATCCACTTTCAACTTTTCAATAGCTGAAGCTGTGGAAATGAATGCGAAATGAGTCAAAATCTGCACAATGCTCATCATATAATCATGTTTTTGAGCTGTTGTTTCGATAATCCTCATATTCTTGCTTTCAAGGTATTTATATACTTTATCATACCATTTGCCTTTTTTATCAGGTGTTAGGACAATAACCTGATTGTCCAATATCATGGTTCTAGGGCCAAAAATTGGGTGTGTTGGAATGTATTCTATGGTGTCCGGAAGCACTTCGGCCATGGTCTTGGAGGGTTCCTCCTTAACGGATGTGACGTCAATCATGACTGATCCCTCTTTCATGAACGGCGCAACTTCACGTATGACGTCTGAAGTGTGCTGGATAGGGACGGAGATTATCACCATGTCGCTAATTTTTGCAAGATCTGCATTGGATTCAATGTAATTCGCGCCGGCTTCATCAGCAACCGCCCTGCCTTTTTTGTGGTCTCTTCCAGTTATATATACGTCAAAGTCATCTCTAAAGTAGTAGACAAGGGTTTTTCCCAAACCATCGCTACCTCCAATAATTCCAATTTTCATTTTAACCATTAATAATTTTAAATTAATAAGTATATAAATTATTAACTAGAAAAATTATTGTGAAATCATGAAAATTATAAAACAGGATACAAAAGAGGGAATAATTGAATTGGTTCCCGAAACCTTGGATGATTTGTGGCATTTGTCCCATATAGTAGAAGTTGGGGACAATGCATCCTCCAGGACAACTCGCCGCATACAGGATAACACAGGAGATAAATTGAGAAGTGATCGAGGAGTCAAAAAAACATTTTATCTGGGGTTGGATATTGAAAATATTGGTTTTCATCTATTCACGGGCAAATTAAGGTTAACAGGAGTCATCACCAGAGGTCCTGAAGACTTAATACCTCTCGGGTCTCACCACACTCTGGAAGTTAAACTGAACACACCAATCACAATCAAAAAACAAAAATGGCCGAAATGGGCAATCAAGAGACTCAATCAGGCTGTTGACGCATCTAAAAAACTGTCTTCAATCATTGTGGTCTTGGAGGATGATTCAGCCACACTTGGATTGATGAGACAATTCGGAATTGAGTATTACGGACCAATCAAGGGCCAGGTATCCGGCAAAAGAATCGTTGACAAGAACAGGCAGAAAAATATCATCAAGTTTTATGAAAAGGTCATAGAATCAATTGTGAAATTCGATTCGATTGAAAGCATAGTCCTTGCAGGACCAGGATTTGTGAAAAACGATTTCTATGATTATCTAAAGGAAAAGCATAAGGATTTGGCGAAGATATCCATAATTGAAAGCACAGGTTCCGGAGGTCGTGTAGGCATAAGTGAAGTACTTAAAAAAGGAACGGTTGAAAAATTGACTTCTGAAAATAGGGTAGCCATTGAAATGGGGGCTGTTAATAAACTACTGGAACAAATAGGCAAAAACTCCTCAAAAATAGCTTATGGGCCAAAGCAAGTTACAAACGCCATTAACATGGGTGCAGTTAGCGAACTTCTGATTCTCGACACTAAGGTTGCAAGCGATAACATGGGCGATTTGATGGACATGGTTGAAAATATGAAAGGAACGGTAATGGTCATCAGCAGTGAGCATGAAGGCGGTAAACAATTGGAAAGCTTGGGTGGCATGGCCGCCATTCTAAGATATGAAATAACTTAATTTTATATAATATTAATTATTAATTTATTATTAGTTAAAATAAATTTTATAACCTCGTGATTTATATGTATGCATCGATAATTATAGCATTATTTATGGTTTTTATTTTTTCAGCACTGGGAACCGCCATTCTGGATATTATTTTTAGGTTCTTTGGTAAAAGGGGATATTTGGGAAATTTGTATCCTAATGTTCGCGGTGGAATTCCAAGAGCAGTAGGTCTGGTCCCATTTATAATCCTATCTCTTTACTTCTTACCCAGATTCAACAGCCTCATTTTAATCATGGGGATTTTTGCTTTTATCGATGATTTGCTGGGAAGAAGGAAATCTCCATTCGGAATTGAATGGGGGCAATTATCAAGAGGTATTGGAATAGTTTTAGTGATGATTGCGGGTATTCTCCAGGGTTTGGGGGTCTCTTCAATTTTCATAGCTCTTTTGGTACAGCCTCTTAACATTTCAGACATGCAGCCGGGTTCCACTTGTATCGTTACCCTGATAATGTGTATTGTAACAATAGTTCTGATGTTCATTGTAGGATCCGCTGACGTTTCAGAGCTTCCTGCATTCTACACTCCGTTACTTTTATTCGTAGTCTGTCTTGGGTACTCTCCGCTTGACTTTTCTGGAAAAATCATGTTGGGGGAAGTCGGAAACCATACTTTTGCCATCGCATTAGGTTCTTCCTTCTATATTATGGGAGGTTTAGCAGGAGTAATAGTCATGTTTATAGTGACCACCTGTCTAATAGCATTTGTTAGAAGAAACACTTTAAAAGTATTCTTCAGGCGAAATCTAGGGTTGCTTGATCCGACTTTCGGAGATTATTTCATGGATGTTTTGACTGGTGGAGGATTGGGAGACCTATTGAGAAAATGGATATTGGAAGATAAGCAACATGATGTTAAAAATCCGCTGTTGATTAGCTTAGGTTTTAGAAGGTTATTGTATAATCCTCATGCGCCTCATCCAAAAAGTTATGTTCCTAGAGATAACACAAGACTGTTAGGCAAGTGATTTTATGAAAGCGTTATTGGTGGTTACTGGAAGAGGATTGGGCGGAGATGCAGCCATTGCCTTAAATGTAATTAAGGCACTTGAAAAAAAGGGAGTTCAGTGTGAAATTGCTTTAGATGAATCTGCTCCAGGAGTATTATTTAAAAAACATGGATACTCATGGCATAAGATTTCCATTCCTCAGGCCGGAGGCCATGCAGCAACCAAACTGTCTGCCGCAAAAGGGGCCTTGAAATTAGTGACTGCAACATTTAAGGCACGTAGTTTAATAAAAAAAATCAACGCTGATTTTGTCATTGGAGTTCTGGGTGGAGGAGCCATTGTCGGATCAGTGGGTGCAAAATTGGCCAAAAAAAAGGCATTTTCATTAATATCAACACCTCTTGACTCAAAAGTATGTCCAAAATTCAATGAATGCTTCATTTTCCCCGAGTTGGATAAATTCAGATGGAAAACACTTCCGAAAAACACTGATAGATCCTTTTATCCATTATCTGACGATTCTGGCAGTGGAGATGAAAAGATTGGTCTTTCAAAATTAAAGGAATTTCCCAATTTTGATGAGAATAAAAAGACAATCGCATTTTCTTCAGGCTCATCAATCTTCAAGGGCATGATTGATGGTGTATCGAAGGTCGCCGATTCCACGGATGATTATAATCTCGTTTTAGTCGGTCTTCCTCTAGAGGAGGAATATCTGGATGAGATTAACAAGAGAAACATTATCTATGCTGGCTATATCGATTGGATTAATCATTTATTCAAATTCGCCGATTTGGCTGTTTTAACCGATGATGGTGTTTCTATTCAAGAGGCTTTAAGCAGCAACACTCCAATCGTTACTTTGACTCATGTTAAATGGGGAAGATATGAGAATATGGCTGGAGTATTTGAGGGAGCAATTGTCGAGTCTTCCGTTGATGATGTCGTTGTCAATGTCCAAAAGGCATTTGATGAATATGATGAACTGTCTAAAAACGCATCCAAATACGGGAAGCTTTGCCTTGAAGCCAGTGACATGCTGGTTGAAAAGATGTTAAAAAAGGTAAAATAGTGGTGTTATAACCACATGTTTTTTATTATTTTGTAATTTGAATCTGTAGAAGGATGTATCTCTAAAAATTCGGAGTAGTCATCCAGATCATAATCCATTCTCATTAAAAATGAAAGATATGCCACATCGCTTGTTGATGATGGGGATATTGAGTTGATTCTATTTATTTTATTGTTTTCTTTATCAAACTCCACTTCTGTGTATCCTGTATCTCCGGTCAATATGTTCCAGAATGAGGACGGTCCGGCAATTCCTGGAATTCCGATTGTGGCTTTGTCCTCTTCACTGCATTCTGATTTCTCATTTTTGACAAAGCTGGCTTCCATGTTCAAGCTCAATGTTTGAGGAATGCAGCTATAGCTAATCTTATTTAGATATCCTGCCATATTTCTTGCAGCGGCAATGCCCTCCATCCGGGCTACTGGTGTTAATAGATATCCTCCGGTAACGTCTCCTGCAGCATATACGTTTTCTTTGCTGGTCTGCATCATATCATTCACTTTGATGGTCCTGTCATCATTCAAGTCAACGAAACCTTCAGCAATTTCGCTGTTTGGTGTTCTTCCTGTTGCAAAAAACGGAATTCCTTCCAGTTCATCGCCATTTTCCAATAAAACTTTATCTTTAAAGGCTTCCTTGATGTTGGTGTTTTCTATTATATTGACATTCGGCATGATTCTTTCTAGGAGGTACTTTTTGGCGGCATCATCAAGCTCTTTTAGAAATGTGCTTCTTGCAAGAACATTAACCTCACTTCCTAATGTCGAGTAGATGTTGGCTATTTCACAGGCTATTATCCCCCCGCCTATGATGTTTAACTTTTCAGGAACTTTGTCGAGCTTCAAAATGTCCTTGTTAGTCAATCCGTATTCGCAGCCTTTGATATCTGGAATGAATGGGCGGGCTCCGGTAGCTATAAGTAAGTTATCATATTCGAAACTTTCGCCATTGACATTAACGGTTTCGCCATCGATACTCGCTTCACCATAGATTATGTTGTTTCCAAAGCTTTCATTTTCCATCTGATTTAGCTTTCTGAGTTTTTCCTGTGTTTCTATAATTTTTTCAACTATCTTCTCATAGGAAATGTCTAGCTGGCTTTTTATGAATCCGTAATTGTTGAATCTGTTATTCGAATCAATGAATTTCGTAATGTCTGTTAATGCACAGATTACCATGCAACCTTCATTTAAACAAGTGCCGGCTATATGGTTTTTTTCAATTAAAGTTACTTCTTTTTTTAGTTTTCCAAGCTCAAGAGAAGCTAATCTTCCCGCAGGACCTGAACCGATTACAATATTTTCCATTTAAACACCTATTTAGATAATTTTATATAATATCATTTATTAAATAATGTATATATTAAAATTATGGAGATGTATATTAATGTGTATTGCCGCACCAGCTCATGTAGTTGAAATTAACAGGGAGGAGAATTGGTTGTATGCTGACTTTGGTGGAGCAAGACAACAGGCCAAGTTAGACCTCCTGCCTGAGGTGGAAGTTGGAGATTATGTTCTCATCCATGCAGGTTATGCAATTGAAAAATTAACCGAGGAAGCTGCTAAGGAATCTTTGGAAGCATGGGAAGAACTCTTGGACATGCTTGAAGAAGAGGATATGGAAATGGAAAAAGCAAGAATGGAATTCAATCAACAGAATCAATAGATTGACACTCTTGTTACTCCTTTTATTTTTAAAAATTCGTTTATCAAATCCCCTTTGACGGGTTCTTCAGTAATTATGGTTAATAATGGAGTTTTTTGAAGCTCCGTATCTTCAGCATAAGCTTGTCTTATGCCTATTCCTTTTTTTGAAATCAAATTTGTTGTTGCAGATAGTATTCCTTCGCTTTCAGATCCCACTTCTATTTCGATAACGCCCAATTCCAGGTTTTTGGCGATATTTTTCAGGAGGGTTCCTGCAGGAATGATGTTTGAAAACAAATTGTTTAATTCGTCATCTTCTTTTATAACTTCAATTGTTGATTTGATGGCTCTTCTGTCAACTTCTGCAGAGGTAGCTAATGCCTTATCACTTATCTTTAAATTTCCACAGTAGATTTTCCCGTCTTCATTAATGGACAATCCCAGTTCAATCATTTTTTCTGCAACTCTTATGCGCGCAGGGTATTTTTTGAATTTTTCATTGACTATTTCCCACATTTTTATCATCATTCCAACTTTTTGTACATTCATGTTATTTTATGTTGAAAGCACTATTTAATGATTGTTGTAATTTTTGGAAAATTATTATAAGAAAAACAGTAATTTAAAAAATTGGTAATTTTTTGATAAAATTGTCAAATCAAATGAAAAAGTCTTAAAAATTAGATAGAAGTAGGCTAGATGGGATTCGAACCCATGACCTCCCGGTTATCAGCCGAGCGCGCTAACCAAGCTGTGCCACTAGCCTATATGATTAAAGTGATAGTTAACAGTCAACACTTATACTTATATTAATTACTATATATAATCCTTTCGGTTATATATAGAATTAACTAAGATTTTTAAAAATTTATCTATTAATCATTTCGTTAATGGAGTCTGCCATCGCATGTCCTTCAACGATAATTTTTGCAGTATCAATGCCTTCAACGCTTTCTGCTCTAATTTTAGCATCGGCAGCAATACGGGTGATACTCATACAACCCGGGTTGGTTGGTTTAAGGATAATTTCAGCTTGATCGCCTTCTACAGTAATATTTTGTACAATGCCCATTTCTACAATACTTATGCCCATGTGAGGGTCATTAATTACAGAAACAGCGTCTTTAATATCATTTACTAAATCTTCTGACATATAGTGTCTCCTAATTTTTATTATAGTATTACTTTTAAAGTTATGCTATATAAATAATTTGGTTTAACTAAATTATTTTAATCTGTGTTTTATTTTCACACCAATACCGTTATTCAATTCTTCCATCTCACGGCCAGTCATTATCGCTTTGCCAACGCCTACAACGGTGTCATCTCTAACGACCACTACCTCATCGTTTGGAATGATATCGTGTGAAGCTTTTTCAATTCCTGGTGCAAAAACGGTATTTGTCTGTAATTCAAAATCAATATCTACGACATTTATCCCTAAATCTTTCAGTATTTCTCCGCCTGCAAGGTTTAGTCTATATAATCCATAATCTTTATTTAATAGGGCAAGTTGAACTCCATTGGACAATATCCTTTTGTGATACATTCCTTTGGTTTTGACATTATCAGGAATGAATTTATCTCCATTTTCACCAAATTGATATTTGGCAATGGATTTTAGTTCGTGCAAGGTTTTTTCTCTTCTGTTAATCTTTTGATGTTTTTTGAGTTCCATTCTTAAATTGTAAAGGGAATCGGGTGAAGTGGGTCTGTCGTCAACGCAGACATTAATGAAATCATCCAAATAAGCTTCTGCAGATTGCAGATATCCTCCTGCAAGATTGGCTACAACCTGTTTTCCTTTAGTGTATTTTTCAATTAATTTGCCGGTTTCTTCAATTTCATCTTCTGACCATACTCCGGTCGTACTTGTATCGTAAGATTGAATTGGGAAAGTATTTTCAAGTTCTCTGGGACATATTCCAAATGGGGAAGTTACAATGAGTTCCTGATATGACCTTGTCAGCTTTCTAAATTTTTGATGGGACTTTGAATTTGAATAGGGTTTTTTCATGCTGCATGGCAATAAGACGACGGTATCTCCTAAAGGTTTCATCATTTCCATTCTTTGTCTCCATCTAACCGCTTCCGGACGGTACAAAGATTCTTCACTTGAACATATTACTTGCATATTATTCCTCGAAAACTTCTATTAGTTCATAATTAAGTTTTTTAAATCTTTTAATATTATCTTCAGGCTCATCAATTCTGCGTTTCCATTTTTCTATAACGAACTCGATGTCGACCTCTTCACTGCCGCTGACCAGATTGTCCGCATGCGCCACGATTTTTTCCTCAAGCGTTTGGGGCACATATGATTTTTCAGGAAGCCCTAGCTTTGCAGCTTCCTCAGCAGTAATTCCGGCACCGATATGTCTTTCGATAATATTTAAAACGTCATCATCATAGCCATATTCTCTTGCAATCTTAACTCCTTCAATCGCATGGGTGATGCCATGAGTTTTTGATCTTCCAATATCATGCAAAAGAGCGCCTTTGCGGATTAAATCAGTATCTGCATTGTCAAAATTAGAAGCTATTTTCATAGCTTTTTTATAAACTGCCTTTGAATGTTCGATAACATTTTCTGGTGTATTCTCTTTTTTAAGTAATTCCATTTCCATTTTTATCGTATTTATTTGTTTTTTTCATTAAAGGAATTAAAATTACTTTCAACCATTTTCAAATCTTCTTTAAGTTGTTTAATGTTATCGGCATTGTCTTGGAATTCCAATTCTTCCATACAAATAGGGCATAAGAATTCATAATCTGACGCTTCATCAAAATCAAGCCTGACGTGGCCTTGCGGGCAGATGAAAAACATGTTGTTTTCTTCACGTTCCAGTTCCTCATTAAGCATTTTCAGATATTGTTCCGAATCCTTTTTTATCCGATTGATAACTTCTTCTTTTTCAAATTTCCATGAATATGTAAACCATTGGGTTTCAGGGTCTTTGCTTCTTTTATAACTAGCCAATCCCATGTCGTAAAGTTTGTAAAGAATTTTCCTGACGATATTTAATTTGATTCCAGTTTTGTTGGCAATCTCTTCATCAGTATCCACACCATCGATTAATGCTTCAACAATAGGCAAATTACTTTCATCTTCAACAACGTTTGTCAATAATGTCTTTACTAATGGATCGTTTATCATTGAATTTCCTCTATGATTTTTAATGGTTATATTATCATATTTTTTTCATGGAAATAATTAAAGATTAAATAAAAACTATGATAAGATATAAAAATTAATGTTAAGTTTTGTTTTTTTTATTATAAAAATATAACTATATTCTTTTTCTGATAATTGCTGCTGGCGTATGGGTTATGGAATCCAGTGCTTCTACAGTAACCTCATCCATCTCAGTTCCAAGAACGGCTTTGACGCTATGGATTGTTTTCATCTCTGTTGAAAGTGATTTCTGATAATCTTCAGCAATATTGGCCATTTTTAAGGCGGTTTCAACATCCATTTTTTCACTGCATCCCAGTGGTGTTGATCCCATATTTTCGGACAATTGTCCCTTGAAATATCCAAAAAATCCATTGTCCGCATCGATTCCGTCAATGGCTATGGGAAGGCCTGTGAAATATTTGCCGTTTTTCATATAGGTCGCATCAGTATCGATAATCATCACGCAGACGTCCTTTCCGATTTCTTCCTTAATCTCCTTTGCAACTTTTTCAGGATTTTCCGGAAGTAGGGATACAAATGTTCCTGGAGCATTACTTAAATCTATTCCTGCTTCTGAAGCCGGTTTCAGTGCATGTTTCAATCCATATAATTGAAGAACAACCTCTTTATGCGCTTTTGTTTCTTCGGGCAATTTTCTCAGGTTTCTTATGGTCCTTTCCTTTATTCCAAGAAGAGGTCCTAAAACATATCCCCAAAGGTATTTGCTCCACACGGTAGTTAAGAATTTAGCTGTCAGTGATGGTGTGTATTGGGACTCGTCGACTAATCTATTTTGTGAAACGGAAATTGGGGTTTCTGCAATCACCAAATAATCCTTGTCTTCCATTAATATTTTTGCGGGTTCTATGATCGAACTTAAATCTTCATTGGGCTTGATGTAGCCGGTTTCAATTGGAATTACGATATAATCTCCGTTAATCACATGTTTTATATTTTCTAAATCTCTCATAAAAATCTTTAATTAAAATCAATTTATATAATTATTTAATATACTAAAGTTTATAATAATTATTATTGAAGGTAGTGTAACTATGGCAAGAAAATTTATAACCTATTTTGATACACAAGGCAATGATTATACAGATGAATTGATTTTGGCTGTTAAAGATAAGCTGGATGTTTGTGAAGGCATTAAATATATCTTAATTGCATCTGCATCAGGTGAATCCGCATTAAAATTGAAAAAAGCCATTGATAAGGATGTAACCATCATTAATGTTTCCCATAATGTTGGTTTTAGTGGAGACAACGAATCAGATATTTCACCTGAAATGATTGAAAAATTGGAAGGGGTCGGCATTAAAACATTCCAGGGACTTCATGCATTTAGCGGTGCGGCAAGAGGCGTGACAAACAAATATGGAGGATATTCTCCATTGGATGTCGTTGCAGATACACTTAGAATGTTCTCCCATGGTGTAAAAGTGGCCGCTGAAATATCAATCATGGCTGCCGATGCAGGTTTGGTTCCTGTTGGTGAGGAAATTATCGCTATCGGCGGCAGGGCTCATGGTGTTGACACCGCAGTCATTTTAACTCCAGTCAATTCAAAGAATCTATTCAATATGAAATTCCATGAGATTATTGCAATGCCGAGAGATTAATTTATTTTTTTAATTTTGGCATTTGTTCCAAAATACTTAAAAAGTAGGTGCATTTAAATATTAGTTAAGATAGAAATATTTAACAATTATTTTAATAGCAGAGTATGTGGGGTTAATTTGTGAAATTTATAGATGATGCAATCAAAGAATCTGAACAAAGAATGGAAGAGAAAACACCGACTGCAATCTCTTCAGATATAGATGAAGAGCTTATTACTATAATGGACGGTGTAAAAACTAAAATTTTCGTTGTTGGTGCTGGAGGAGCAGGAAACAACACTATTTCAAGATTAAACGAAATGGGTATCGAAGGAGCAACTACAATTGCAGTAAATACTGATGCTCAAGATTTATTTTATAGTCAATCTAGCAAAAAAATTCTTTTAGGTAGACAAACTTCCAGAGGATTAGGTGCAGGCGGAGAACCGGCTGTTGGTGAAGAATGCGCTGAAGAAAGTGAAGATGAAATCAGAGAAGAATTGGATGGCGCTGACATGGTATTCGTTACATGTGGTCTTGGTGGAGGAACTGGTACTGGTTCTGCCCCAATAATTGCCAAATTAGCTAAAAAATTAGGAGCGCTCACTGTTGCTGTTGCTACTATGCCGTTTTCTGCTGAAGGAATTAAAAGAAGAGATAATGCAGATCAAGGTTTAGAAAAACTCCAAGAATCTGCTGATACTGTTATTATTATTCCTAATGATAAATTATTGGAAGTTGCACCAAATTTACCTTTAAACAAAGCATTTATGGTTTCTGACGAAATATTGGGAAGAGCCGTTAAAGGAATCACAGAACTAATCACTAAAAAAGGTCTTGTAAGTTTGGACTTTGCTGATATTAGAAGCATCATGAGTGGTTCTGGAATGGCTATGATTGGTATGGGAGAATCAGATTCTGGAGACAGAGCTTTAGAATCTGTACATGAAGCATTAAGCAGCCCATTACTGGACATCGATATTTCAAACGCTACCGGTGCTTTAGTAAACATATCTGGTAGTTCAGATTTAACATTACATGAAGCTGAAAAAATCGTTCAAGTTGTTGCAGATAAGTTGGATCCTGAAGCTAACATTATTTGGGGTACTCAAATTGATGAAAGTCTTCAAAACATGGTTCGTACTACTGTGGTTGTTTCAGGCATTAAATCTAATTACGACTCTGATATTGAACCTGAAATCGAATATGCTGAAGAGGTTTCAGAATCAGAACCTGCTAATGATCAACTAGATGATTTTATTGATGGAATTTTCTAATTCCATTAACTTATTTTTTTTAAAAAATGCAAACATTTATTAATGTTTAAATTAAAAATTATTTTATTACTATTATTTTATTATAATTCATAAAATTATGATTTTTTCATAGTTTTTTTATTTTGGGTATTTAAAATGAATGTACAAGAAAGTTTTAATAAATTTATAAAAGACAGTAAAAGAGTATTGAAAGTATCAAGAAAACCTGATTTACAGGAATATAAGGAACTCGCTAAAGTAGTTTCTATTGGTGTTTTAATCGTAGGAGCTATTGGTTTTGTCATTGTTCTGGCAGGTTCATTAATTGGTTTGTAAAACCATTCATTTTTCAATCCCAACTTTTATAATAAAATTTTGTAATTGATTTATTTTATTTCAAAAAAATAGTTTTTTTGAAAAGTTTTATATACTACTATTTATATAAATATTGATATTATAGAAATCTGATTTTCAAGAGTTTTAATTTTCTTGAATAATTATGGCTTTTATAATAACTTTTAACTTAATGTATGAATTTATCTTTTTGGATTAAAAAAACTAAGACTTTATTAAGTTTTATATGTTAATTAATCGAATAGATGATAATTTTTGAACCTATTGAAGGTAGGGGATAGCTTAGTAAATTTTCACATATGATGTGAATTACCTAAGAATCCACAAAATCTTTGTGGAACTTCATTAACTTAGTCAAATATTAAAATAGGTGAATTTTTCATGGAAGAATCTAATAGTTCCATATATGCTCTTAAGACCTCTGCAGGTCAAGAAAGGAATGTGGCCAGACTCTTAGCTCGTAAAGCTAAAACAATCGATGGCGTAGGCATTTCATCAATTCTTGTTCCAGAATCTTTAAAAGGGTATATTTTAGTTGAATCTTCAACAAAAATAGATCTAAGAAATCCCGATTTAAAAGTACAACATTTAAGAGGGGTAGTTGAAGGTAGTGTAGGCATTACTTTCGAAGAAGCAAAAAGATTCTTAAAACCGGAACCAATCATTTCCTCTATACAAAAAGGAAGTATTGTTGAGCTTATTTCTGGACCGTTCAAAGGTGAAAGGGCGAAAGTGGTTCGTATTGATGAATCACGTGAAGAAGTCGTCCTTGAGTTAATAGAAGCAGCAGTACCTATTCCGGTTACTGTTAAAGCTGATCAAATTAGAATAATTCAAAAGGAGGCTGACTGATGGCTAAAGATACAGTCGAAGTTCTTATCGAAGGTGGAAGCGCTACTCCGGGACCTCCATTAGGCCCAGCTTTAGGACCTTTCGGTATTAACATGATGCAAGTAGTTGATGAGATCAATCAAAAAACTGCTGACTTTGCAGGAATGAAAGTGCCTGTTAAAGTTTCAATTGACAGAGATACCAAAGACTTTGAAATCGAAATCGGTACTCCACCAACTACAGCACTCATTAAAGAAGAATTAGGCATCGAAAAAGGTTCTCATGAACCAGGTTTGGACATCGTTAACGATTTACCAATTGAAACTGCTTTAAAAATCGCTAGAATGAAATTCGATTCATTACTCGCAAATGATTACAAAGCAGGAGTAAAAGAAGTTATGGGAACTTGTGTAAGTATGGGATTATCTGTTGATGGTAAAGACCCAAGAGAAGCACAAAAAGCAGTCGATGCTGGAGAATATGATGATATCTTAGTAGAATAGATATTGTTTGTTAAAATTAAATTTAAGTTAATAAATACAGTGTATATGACGTTATAATTACGGTTATAATTGATATACTGTTTTTAATTCATGCAATCGTTTAAGAATTTTTTTCTTGTAATCGATACTCATGAAACCAAAATAATCCAATGAACATATGTTCATGGGGGATGAATATGACACAAGATGTAATTAACGCGGTGAAGGAGGCAAAAGAACAATCTAAGCCGAGAAACTTCACTGAGTCCGTAGATATTATTATTAATATCCGTGACTTAGATGTCAGAAAGCCAGAAAATAGGTTTAATGAGGAAGTTACTCTTCCTAACGGCCGTGGCAAACCGATTAAAATCGGTGTCATTGCTGACGGGGAACTCATTGTTCAAGCTAAAGATGCTGGTCTTGACACTGTAATTAATAAAGGAGATTTGGAAGCGTTCGGAAAAGACAGAAAAGCAGCCAAAAAAATGGCGAACTCTGTTGATTTCCTAGTAGCTCAAGCTGATATGATGCCACTCGTCGGTAGATTCCTAGGTCCAGTTTTAGGTCCTCGTGGAAAAATGCCAAAACCAGTGCCTGCAAGTATCAAATTGGATCCTCTTTTAGAAAGATTACAAAGTACTGTCAAAGTTGGTGTAAAACAGCAACCAAGTATTCAAATTGTTGTTGGAAGCCAAGACATGTCAGACGAGGAAATAGCTGAAAATGTGGAAACTGTTCTTACAGTCTTAGACCGCAATTTAGAAAAAGGAAGAAGTCAAATAAAGTCCATGTTTATTAAAACAACTATGGGACCAGTAGTGAGGGTGATCTAATGGCTCATGTTGCTGAATGGAAAAAGGAAGAAGTTAAAGAGCTTAAAGACATTATCGATGCTTATGATGTTATAGGTCTTGTTGACTTAGAAAACATTCCTGCAAAACAGCTCCAAGAAATGAGAAAATCTCTAAAAGGCAATGCTGTTATCAGAATGTCTAAAATTAATCTTATTAATTTAGCTCTTGAAGATTGTAATGCTGAAAAAACCAACATTGTTGATTTATCAGAACATATGGAAGGTCAAATTGCAATTGTTGCAACCGAGATGAATCCTTTCAAATTGTACAAAATATTAGAAGACAGCAAAACATCTGCTCCTGCAAAACCAGGAACAATTGCTCCTGATGATATTGTTGTGCCTGAAGGGGACACCGGATTTGAACCAGGTCCATTTTTAGGAGAATTACAACAAGTTGGAATTCCTGCAAAAATTGATAAAGGTAAAATTTGCGTTCAAAAAGAAACTGTCGTTGTCGAAGCAGGCGAAGAAGTTTCTAAACAAGTTGCAGCTACTTTATCAAGATTGGACATTAATCCGATGGAAGTAGGAATAGACTTAAAAGCAGTATACGAAGAAGGATCAGTTTATACTTCCGATGTACTTGCAATCGATGAAGAACAAACATTAGCTGACGTACAAAATGCATTCAGAAGCGCATTCAACTTATCTGTAAACGCAGCTATACCTACTGATGAAACTATTTCCACTATTATTACTCTCGCATACACCAGAGCTATCAATGTTGGTGTAGAAGGAGCAATTATGACTTCAGAAACTTCAGAACCAATTATCGGCTTAGCACAAGCTAAAATGTTAGCTTTAGCATCCGAAGTTGCTGACGCACCTGGTGCTATTGATGACGAATTGGCTGACAAACTTGCTAATGTTGCTGTAGCAGCTGCTCCAGCAGTCGAGGAAGAAGTCATTGAAGAAGAGGAAGAAGAAGAAAGTAGTGAAGAAGAAGCAGCAGCTGGGTTAGGAGCTCTCTTCGGTTAAAATTAAAATTATTTATTAAAAACTAACACTTTAAAAAATTAATGGTGATAACATGGAATATATATATGCGGCAATGATTTTGCACAGTGCAGAAAAAGATATTAACGAAGAAAATGTTAAAAGTATTATTGAAGCAGCAGGAATTGAAGCTGATGATGCTAGAATCAAAGCTTTAATCGCAGCTTTAGAAGATGTTGACATCGACGAAGCTATGGAAACTACTGCTATGGCAGCAGCAGCACCTGCAGCTGCACCTGCAGCTGAAGAAGCTGTTGAAGAAGAAGAGGAAGAAGAAGAGGACGAGGCAGAAGCTTCTGAAGAAGAAGCAGCAGCCGGTTTAGGCGCTCTCTTCGGATAGATTTTTTAAATCTATCACCTTTCTTTTTTTTATTTATTTTTTTTAAGATCAGTTCATTGTTGTGAACAACTGTTTTATACGTTTATTTTTTACTCATTTTTCAATTGTTTTCATTTGATAAAATTGCTTTCACTTTGAAATATTGTTTTCATTTATAACTGGGCCATTTATATGTTTTTGCACACAAACATATCTGTGATTATTCATTAGGTAGTAGTTTGACTATTTTAAAATAAAATAAGGATTATATTATTGAATAGCATAGGATGTGCACTCATATGTTTAAAAAATTATCAGGTGAAAAAATGATAAATTATGCAGACTTAAATCAGGTTGTTGAAAACTATGGCTATGATCCTTTTGAAAGAATCGAAGAGTTCATTTTGAGAGAAGTTATTCCAAAATATGATTGTTTGGCTTCAGTCCACAGGTCTAATTTTGATGAATGCGGTTTTCCGGCAATAGAATTTTACATACGATACAATGTTAAATTGTCTTTTAAAGATGAAAGAGTATTAGATGCTAAAGTTCGTGATGATATTCGAATTTTTTGTAAAAATAATGGATTGTATGATGCTTATAGGGAATGTGCTCTTTTTGTAACTGTTTCAGGTGATGCAATTGGATAAGATGGAATTTGAAGATTTTAATCCATTGGATTTCTTAGAATTGTCTTGTGAATTGAATTCAGAAGTCTTAGAATTAAAATCTTCCAGTTCTTCAGTTAAAAGAACAATATTTTCAAGAACTTATTATGCTGTTTTCATATTCCTTCGAGAGTTATTGTCAGATAACACAGATTATATTTCAAATCCTTATGGGGAGCATAGGAGATTGCCGAATTTCATAGAACGTAAAGGACCTTTTTGTGGAAATATAAATGAAGTGGTAGCAAAGGATATCAATATTCTAAAAAAATTAAGACATCAATCTGATTACTATCTTGAAGTTCCTTCAAAAGGAACTAAAGAGTATAATAATTGGCTTTTTTACAATACGGATTATGCAATAGATGTTGCTAACAGAATCATCACTCTCTTTAAAAAACATTTCAAAAATTCCTAAATCATATTTTCATTAATTATTTATTAAGTAAAAAACATACTTTCTAATGATTAATATGGTAGAAATTTTTGATGAACTTGGTTATAAAAAACAAACTTGTAAAACCTGCGGACAGGAGTTTTACTCCCAAGTGGACAGAGATACTTGTGGGGATGCTCCATGTGATGAGTATGAGTTTATTGCAAATCCTGCAACTGACAGGTCATACAATTTATATGAAATCCAAAAGGTTTTTAGAGAATTTTTAGAAAGCGAAGGGCACACACATGTCCCAAGATATCCCGTTTTGGCTAAAAGATGGAGGGATGATGTATTCCTAGTTGGAGCATCCATATTCTGTTTCCAGCCATGGATAACTTCAGGTCTTGTCAAGCCTCCAGCGAATCCCATTGAAATGGCTCAGCCTTCAATCAGGCTTAACGATGTTGACAATGTGGGAAGAACTGGCCGTCACATGACATGCTTTACAATGGGGACACACACTGTAATTAACAAGGAAGACGATTTCATTTATTGGGAAGATGAAACCATTAGGCTTTGCCATGAGTTTTTCGCACACATCGGAATCAACACAGAAGAGATTACTTTCATCAAGTCCTGGTGGGCTGGAGGAGGTAATGAAGGCCCTTGCTATGAAGTCTGTTGCAGAGGCGTAGAGCTTGCAACATTGGTATTTATCCAATATGAAACCTTAGAAGACGGATCCAAAAAGGAAATCCCGATTAAAGTTGTCGACACAGGTTATGGTCTGGAACGTATAGCGTGGATTTCCCAAGGAACTCCAACAGCTTATGATGCCTGCTTTGCACCGGTTGTGGATAAGTTAAAAGAATTGACCGGTGTTGAAATCAACGAAGACATTCAAGGAAGGAATGCGCAGATTGCGGGCATGATGGACATTGAAGACATTGGGGATTTAAAAGAACTCAGAGCTCAAGTTGCAGAAAGTTTAAATCTCTCTTTAGATGAATACCTAAAGGCGGCCGAACCGATGGAAGCAATATATATCATTGCAGACCACACAAGATGTCTGGCATTCATGCTGGCAGACGGCATTATCCCATCAAACGTTAAAGAGGGTTATTTGGCAAGATTGGTTTTAAGAAGGACAATCAGGTTCATGAAGGATTTAAACATGAAAGAGTCCTTGGCTGATGTGATGGAAATACAGCTGGATTTCTTATCCAAGTTCTATCCTGAAATCCGCAACTCCGAAGAGCATATCATGAACATCATCACTTTAGAGGAAGAGAGATATGCCACAACAGTCAAAAAAGGAAAAAGCATTGTCAGAAGATCCATCAAAAGACTTAAAAAAGAGGGCAAATCCGAAATGCCTCTTGACATGCTGATAGACTTGTATGATGCTCACGGAATTCCTCCTGAAACCGTTGTTGAAATGGCAGGAGATGGTTTCACTGTTAATGTTCCGGACAATTTCTTCACTCTGGTTGCAGGTGCACATGAAAAGGATACAACAAGTAAAAAAGATACATTCAAAGTAGATTTCCCTGAAACTGACTTATTGTTCTATAAAGATTTCTACCAAAAAGAATTTGAGGCGGAAGTTTTAGGTTTAATCGAAAAGGATGGTGACAAATGCTTAATCTTTGATAAAACAGCATTCTACCCTGAAGGAGGAGGACAACCATCCGACATTGGTGAAGTTTCCATTGATGGAAATGTCTTTAAAATGAAACATGCTGAAAAAATCGACAATGTTGTCTTGCATCATGTAGATGGGGACATGCCAAATGACGTAGTCGGCAAAAAAGTCGCCGGCGAGATTGATTGGAACAGAAGGATAACTCTTGCTCGCCACCACACAGGAACCCACTTGGTTATTGCGGCTGCAAGGAAGGTATTGGGCCAACACATCTGGCAGGCAGGTTCTCAAAATGGTCTTACAAGAGCACGTATTGACTTGTCACACTACAAGCGCATCACGCAGGAAGAGCTAAATGAAATTGAAAAATTGGCCAATGAATATGTGATGGACAACATTGATTTGGATATTCAATTCCACACACGAGATGAGGCACAGGAATTATACGGATTTGTGCTCTATCAAGGAGGTATCGTTCCTGGCAAGATGATTCGTGTGGTAAAAATCCCTGGAGTTGATGTGCAGGCCTGTGCAGGTACACATGTCATGAGGACTGGTGTGGTCGGACCGATCAAAATCAACAAGACTGAAAGGGTTCAGGACGGTGTCGAAAGAATTGATTTCTCAGCAGGTCTTGCAGCAATCGATTCCATGCAGCATGATGATGAGATCTTAAGACGAAGCTCTGCAATATTCAAGGTTGAAAATGATCAGTTGCCTAAAACATGCGAAAGGTTCTTCACTGAATGGAAAGCGCAGAAAAATGAAATCGATAGATTGCAATCAGAAATTGCAGCTTTAAAAATGAACTCTTTAGCTGACGATTTTGATGAAATCAACGGTTTGAAAGTTATTTCCCAATTGATTGAAGCGGACTTCAAGGAGCTTCAGAAAATGGCTACTGACTTCACAGATAACGGAAAGGCAGATGTAGTAATCATGGGAAACAATGACGGTAAAATCGTAGGTGCAGCTTCAGATGCTGCAATTGATAATGGAATTAAGATAAATGAAATTATCAAGACTGCAGCCGGCGTATTAGGTGGCGGCGGCGGAGGCCGTTTAACATTGGCGCAAGGCGCAGGTAAAAATGCAGACAAAATGGATGAAGCTATTCAAACTGCAGTTGATTTAATCAAATAAGGGAAATTCATTTCTCTTATATTTAATTATTTTTTTAAAAAAAGAAATAAGAGATATTTAATCTCTTATCTGGTCAAATACCATACTTTTGCCTTGATTGGAACATATCCGTCGATTGGTTTAACTGAAATTGGTTTCCAGCCATGGAACTTGTCTTCAGTTAGTTTTGCAGTTTTGGTAACAATCTTTCCGGTCTTTTTATTTTTAAAGAAGAATTTGGCTTTGGTAACCATTGTATGTGAGAGTCCATCTAATGGGTCTTTTGTAAGATAACTTTCAGCATAAACTCCTTTTTGATATTGAGCGTCACGTGGCTCGTAGAACACATAAATAGTATCTCCAATCTTTAATTTTTTTCTATTTTCTATTCCATAATTTGTCTTCTTCATTGGGAGTGTAACGGTATTTTTAGTTTTGCCATAGATTACTATTGTATCTTTTTCGTTAATGCGGTATTTGCTGTCGGGTGTTGTTATGGTCACTTTGTATGTTCCCACTTTGAGGTTTTTGACATTAAACACTTTAGCTTCTCCCTTATAATTGGTCTTTACCTTATAGGTATAAGTTTTTTTACCAATTTTCAGTTTAACGGTTAAGTTGACATTTTTGTAGAATGTGGTTTTGTAAGTATCTGGATCAGTGTCATACACTTTCACTTTTACATATTTATTTTGCTTGTAAATGAATCCTTGGCCGCACAACACGTTAGGAGCTATTTTTCCAGTCTTAGCGTTTTTAGCAATGTTGGAGGTATTGTCTGTTTTTTTAATGGACTGGACTGAATTATCGCTTATAAGTTTATCGGTACTTGAATTCACTTCTATTGCACTAGAATGTTCATCATCAATTTCCAATTCTGCAGTGCCATCATCAACTGTAAGGTTGCCATCTTGCTGTGATGCGGAAACGCTGGTTACGCATAATAGCAATATGAGCACTATAGAGAATGCTAGAATCATATTTCTTAATTTCATAATCATCCCTCCTAAATATTATATTGTTTAATTTGATTTTTGTAGTAAATATAATTTGAGTTATATAATTAACAATACTTCGTTGACTTAACATAAGATTTATATTCTTTGTCATGTTTAAAATTAGTATTAACAGTTGTTATTTTTTTATCATATACTTAAATAAAGAGAGTGTTTAGATGAATCATGATTTGATTATTGCAAGATATGGCGAAATAGGATTAAAAAGCCCAAAAATAAGGTCCCGATTTGAAAAAAAGCTAGTAAAAAACATTAGAGCCACTTTTGATTGTGATGTTGTGCGAAATCAGGGAAGAATATATATCTTTCCAGAGGATTTCAATGAAGGGATAGAAAAATTGAACAGGGTTTTCGGTGTGGTTTCCTATTCTCCTGCAACCTCAACACATGCCAATTATGATGATATTGATGAAACATTGGCCAAATACACTGAAGATTTAATGACTGAGGGCATTTTGGATGAAAATACAAAGTTCGCGATTAAATGCAGGCGTGTTGGAACGCATGATTTCACTTCCCAGGAAATGGCTGCACATTGCGGGGGAGTTGTAAGAAGTGTTGTTTTAGCGCCAGTGGACTTGACAAATCCTGACTTGACTATTTTCGTTGAAATCAGGGAAGGCGATGCATATATCTATCATGAAAAGATCAAAGGCCCTGGAGGTCTTCCATTAGGAACGCAAGGAAAGGTCGTTGTTTTGCTTTCAAGCGGGATAGACTCTCCAGTTGCAGCATATCTGATGATGAAAAGGGGATGTGAGGTTGTTGCTCTTCACTGCAATAACGACCCTTTTTCAGGCCCTAAAGTCACTGAGCTTTTCAATGAATTGGTTGACCGGCTGAATATTTATGCAAAGGGGGTTCCAATCAAGAAGAGTGTAATTGATTATGGGGAATACCTTACTGTTGCAAAGGACAAGGCTCCAGAGAAGATGACCTGCGTTTTATGCAAGTCAGGGATGTATAGGATAGCTGAAAAATTAGCCATCAAATTGGGGGCTGATGCGATTGTAGATGGAAGCAGTGTCGGCCAGGTCGCTTCACAGACTTTGTCAAACATATTGGCTACCAGATATGGTGTTGACATGCCAATCTTATCTCCGTTGATAGGCCTTGATAAAGAGGAAATCACGGCTATTGCTAAGGAAATTGGAACATTTGAAATATCTAAAATAGATGATGGAGGATGCAGTGCTGTTCCAAGATATCCTGAAACTCGTGCGGATTTGGATAGGGTAAAGCAGGCCTGCGAAGACATGAACCAGGATGTTGAGGTTCAAAAGGCATTTGAAAATATTAGAAAAATCGATTAATCTTTTCAATTTTTTTCTTTTTTTGTTTTTAATTTTCCTTGAATAACTCGCCTAACATAATAATTATATAGTATACTATCCAAAAATAATATATGTCTAGTAAATAACTAATTTACTAATTGAGGTTATAAATATGAAAACTACTGTTAGTGTAATTAAAGCTGATATTGGAAGTGTTTCCGGTCACTGTGTAGCACACCCTGAATTAATGGATATCTGTGACGAAGTTCTAAACGAAGCTTTAGAAGCAGGTATCTTGAAAGATTACTACATATCTCGTTGTGGAGATGACATAGACTTAATTATGACCCACGATAAAGGGGAAGAAAACGAAGAAGTACACAAAACTGCATACAATGCATTCATGAAAGCTACCGAAAGGGCACGTGAATTGAAATTATACGGTGCAGGTCAAGACTTGTTATCCGATACATTCTCAGGAAACATCAAAGGTATGGGTCCAGGTGTTGCAGAATTTGAATTTGAAGAAAGGCCATCTGACCCTGTTTTAGTGTTCTGCTGTGACAAAACTGAACCTGGTGCATTCAACTTGCCAGTATTCAGAATGTTTGCAGACCCATTCAATACTGCAGGTCTTGTAATCGACCCATCATTACACGATGGATTCAAATTTGAAGTATTTGATGTAATTGAACACAGAAAAGTTGTCTTAAACTGTCCTGAAGAAATGTATGACTTGCTTGCATTAATCGGTTCCACCGGAAGATATGTAATTAAAAGAGTATGGAAGAAAAACGGTGAAATCGCAGCTGCAGTAAGTACCGAAAGATTAAACTTGATGGCTGGAGAATACGTCGGTAAAGACGACCCAGTATGTATTGTAAGAGCACAATCTGGTTTCCCTGCAAACGGAGAATGTGTAGATCCATTTGCATTCCCACACATGGTAAGCGGATGGATGAGAGGATCCCACAACGGTCCAATGATGCCTGTATCTGAAGCAGAAGCAAACCCAATCAGATTCGACGGACCACCTAGAGTAGTAGGATTAGGTTTCCAAGTAGCTAACGGTGAATTAATCGGACCAGTCGATTTATTCGATGACCCTGCATTCGACCCAACCCGTGAACAAGCTGCTAAAATCGCAACTTACATCAGAAGACACGGTCCATTTGAACCTCACAGATTGCCTGCTGAAGAAATGGAATACACTTCACTTCCTGGTGTAATGGAAAAATTAGAATCCAGATTTGAAGATATGGATGATTAGATTTAAAGAGATTTAAAATCTCTTCTTTTTTTACTTTTTTTTAAAATTAGTTTTTATGAGCAGTTATTATGGTAAAACTGCTTGAATTGATGGTTATTATGCAGTCGTCAACATTAACATAGTAATTCTTACCTTCTTTTGTAACTGTCGCATTGTCCTGTTTAAGCTTAGAAATGCAATAGCTTACAGGCTCATCGTCAATTCCTAAATTTTTTTGAATTCTTCCTATTCCCATTTCAGTGGTATGAATCTTATCAACATTTTCTAAAAGCATTTTCCTGTGCATTTCATCACCCGTTTTTTGCATCTTGGTTAATGAGGAGATTAGTTATTTATATGTTACAATACTATTTAGTATTATGTCATTTTTAAAATTTATTCTTAAAAATCCATTCAGGAGGAAAAACAGCGCAGTTCTGGCAATCGTCGGCATTGCAATTGGAATTATTGTAATCGTTGCTCTTGGTGGAATCACAGATGGGTTAGTAAATACCTTTGAAGATACAATTCATGCGGGAGGTGCTGATTTTTCCATTTCAGGAAAGGAAACGGGGGATTCGGCATATGGAACTAACACCATCGATGCAAATTGGACTGATAAAATCGCTAACGTTTCAGGAGTTGAGGAGGCTTATCCCATTTATGTTGTTCTGACTTCAGTGGGGGATGATTTCATGAATACCCTGATTGGTATTGACCCTAATGGTACTACCTTGGCGGACATTTCCATGAAGGAGGGTAGAATATTTGAGGATAACGAATCTGAAGTTATTCTGGGTGAAATATATGCGGATGATAACAATTACTCTGTAGGCGACTCTATCAAAATAGATGGCGAAGACTTTGAGGTTGTCGGAATCTTTGAAACAGGAGATCAAAACACTGCTGGAGCGGTATTCACTTCAATTTCCAAGGTTGGTGATTTGATGAACGATGAGGATTCAATTTCAAACATTTATGTTAAAGTGGAAAAAGGTGAAGACCCTCAGGCTGTTGCGGATAGAATCGATGAGTTATACGGTGATGATATTGCAACAATCACTTCAGTCATGGAGATGCAGCAGATGGGAGACATGCTGAACATGCTTAAGGCATCAACATGGGCCATTTCACTTTTAGCAATTGTCGTTGGCGGTTTGGGCATCATCAACACCATGTTGATGTCAGTCTTTGAAAGAACCCGTGAAATCGGAGTTCTGAAGGCTGTCGGATGGTCAAATAAAAAAATATTAACAATGATTGTCGGCGAGTCTCTTGTAATTACAATAGTGTCTGCCATCATCGGGTCCTTAATAGGATTTTTGGCATGCACTCTTTTAGGCCCTCAGATTGGAATAACTCCATTGTTCACTCCAAAGATATTTATTCAGGCATTTGCAATAGCCATAATCGTTGGAGTCATTGGAGGACTTTACCCTGCAATCAAGGCAGTTAAATTGCCACCAACAGAGGCGTTGAGGTATGAGTGAGGTGTTAAAATGAATGCTGTAGAGATTAAAGATTTGTATAAAAGCTATGAGGATGGCAAAATCAAGGCGTTGAATGGAGTAAATCTCACAATTGCCGATGGGGAATTCGTATCGATCATTGGTCCGTCAGGATCCGGCAAATCAACTTTATTGAACATGCTTGGAGCATTAGACATTCCGGATTCAGGCTCAATAACTGTTGCAGGCCAAGATTTAAGTAAATCTAAAAAGTTAAACGAATTTAGAGCTAAAAAAATTGGGTTCATTTTCCAGCTGCATAATCTGATTCCTAATATTTCCGTTCGCGAAAACATTGAAATTCCGATGTATACTCAGAAGATGTCTTCGGCCGAGATGAAGGTCCGTGCATTGAAACTGTTGGATGATGTGGGACTTAGAGATAAGGCTGATATCCTGCCGAACAAGTTGTCCGGTGGTGAACGTCAGAGGGTAGCTATCGCCCGAGCACTTGCAAACAACCCATCAATAATATTGGCAGATGAACCAACAGGATCACTAGATTCCAAAACAAGTAGTAAAATCCTTAAGCTTCTAATCGATTTGCATGAAGATAAAAATGTAACATTGATAATTGTCACTCATGATATGGATGTGGCTAAACTAGCAGACAGAGTTGTTGAAGTTTTGGATGGTGAAGTGATTTCGGCAGGTGATGATTCTCTGATAAATAGTAAAATCGATGTTTAGATGATTCCATGAATCATCCTTAGGGCATCTAAAAGCCCATGGCTGTATTCGATACATCCGAATGCAGTCCTCATATCTTTTTTTTCAAGGTAATATTTCGAATCATTCCAGTAATCAACAGCCCTATCATAAACTTCTTTTTGCTTTCCTTCAAAAGTGATGTCGGCCACTTGATTTAAATTTCTCTCTAGTTTTGCAATGTCTTTTGCTATTTTTTCAGGACTTTCAAGTTCACTCATTCAATTGCCTCCAAACATGTACTATTCTTTGAGCTACAGTAAAGTAGGATAGGATTACTAAAATGTAAATGATGTATGTAAAGTAGATGTCTCCTACAAAGTATCCGATTAATGCTCCAATCATTAGGATGACCATACGAACAGCCCTTTCGGCTATTCCAACATTGCATTCAACTCCTTGAGATTCCGCTCTTGCCCTTACATAGCTTACGCATATTGCAGAGTGAATTGCCAAAACGCCAATAAACCAATCACAATAGCCTCCAAATATTATTCCGATGTATATGATTGCATCTGCGAACCTGTCCATTGTGGAGTCAAGAAACGCACCGAACTTGGAAGACCTGTCATGGTATCTTGCAACGGCTCCGTCAACGACATCCAGAAATCCCGAAAGCAGTATGGCTATTGTTCCTAAAATCAACATCTTATTTGCAAATCCATATGCTGCAAGAAGGGCAACGAATGGGGAAATCACAGTTACGATATTTGGATTTATATTCAAATGTTTTGCAAGCGGATTCAGTATTTTTGTTAAAAGTGGTCTTAAACTTTGAAGCATAATTTATATTAAATATCTTATCTAATATAAAGTTAAATGAAAGTACTGAAAACAAGCAATGATGAAATGGATGAAAAAATTATTAGTGAAGCTATTGATGTATTGGCTGATGGCGGTGTCGTATTGTATCCGACTGACACTGTTTACGGTTTGGGAGCCAATATATTTGACAATAAGGCAGTCAAGAGAGTTTTTAATCTAAAACAAAGGAGTTTTTTAAAGCCATTGTCAATTTTGGTTTCTGATGTAAATGCCATCAATCTTGTTGCAAAGGTCTCAATTGCGCAAAAGGAGATAATCAACAGCCATCTTCCAGGCCCCTATACATTTATTTTAAATAAACGGAAAATCGTTCCAAGGGTTGTAACTAGCGGGTCCATGTATGTTGGAGTTAGAGTTCCGGACAATCAGATTGCCTGCAGATTGGCCAGCATTTTCCCGATAACAACCACCAGTGCAAATATATCTGATGAGGATGTTTTATCGAATCCGTCAGAAATTCTAGAGCAATTGAATTGCGATGTCGATTTGGTCATTGATGTAGGTGACTTAAAATCAAATCACGCATCAAAAATCATTGATTTAACCCAGCGCAATCCGAAAATAATAAGAAAATAACAACTTCTATTTTTTTTCAATCTTCATCGGTAATTTTGTTTCCGCCATTAACTTATATATTTTATAAAAATCAATATTAAATTATGAAAGTATTAGCTAATTTTGAGGACAATCATAAAATTCCATCAAACTCTTCACTTGATGCCATGTTGGGAGGGGGTTTTGAAAAGGGTGTAATGACCCAAATATTCGGTCCGCCCAGTTCAGGCAAGAGTAATATTGCTTTAACTTTGGCAGCTAATGTTGCTAAAAACGGAAAAAAAGTGATTTATATAGATACTGAAGGTGGAATTTCCATTGATAGGATTAAGCAAATTTCAGGTCCGGACTTTACAAAAGTAGCTAATAACATAATAGTTTTCGAGCCGACTAACTTTTCAGAACAGAATGATAATCTAAAAGCGATAGAGCTTTGGCTTAGAAAAAACCATCGTGATGTTGATTTGATCATTTTGGATTCGGCTGTAGCATTATACAGGGTGGATGACATGAAATCATCCAAATTGAATAAGGAATTGGGAAAACAAATGGGAATTTTGTCCAAGATTGCTCGAAAGTATGATGTGGCCGTCGTATTGACAAATCAGATTTACAATGCCTTTGATGATGAAGGAAACAATGACGTCAGGGCAGTAGGGGGAACAATTTTACAATATTGGAGTAAGGTGATAATCCAACTGGATCGTGGCGATGAGGTTAACAAACGTGTTGCCACCTTAATACGCCATAGGAGCATTCCTGAAGGAAAGCAGGCAATGTTTTCCATTAGTTCAAGAGGAATTATTTAGATTACGTTCATTGATGATACAGAATAAATATTATTTGGAATTGCTAGTGATATTATGAGGGATAAGGATTTTGATATTAAAAAACCGAGAAAAAAGTTTCAGAAAACCGAAAGGGTGCCTCCGGAAGGTTATGAGTGCGCTAATGACTTTTTCGAAGACATGTATATGGATAAGGAAATGATTTGGATGGGTCAAAATACAAATCATTTGCATGATGACACCATAGCCGATGCAATGATTGATGCCATTAAGGAAAAGACATATTGCAAATATCCTGCCCCTGAGGGATTCAGCGAGCTTAAACAATTGATTTTGGACGATTTGGAATTTGAAGATCTGGAAGTTCTATTGACTTCCGGCGCAACAGAATCGTTATACTTATGCATGCAAGCATTGCTGGAACCTGAAGACAATGTAATATTATCCGATCCTGGATACTTTATCATCGGAGACTTTGCAAACAGGTTTGCGGGCGAAGTAAGGTATGTTCCAATCTATTTCGAAGAAAACAATTATAAATTGACTCCTGACCTTTTGCGTGAAAATATGGATGAGAATACGCGCATGGTAATTTTAATCGATCCTTTAAATCCTTTAGGCTCATCATATGATGAAGATGAATTAAAAGAATTTGCAGAAATCGCAAAAGAAAACGATTTGTACTTATTGCATGACATTACCTATAAGGACTTTGCACGCGAGCATTTCCTCGTTGAAAATTATGCTCCTGGCCAAACATTGACAATTTACAGCTTCTCAAAAATATTTGGGATGGCCGGTTTGAGAATAGGTGGTGTCATATCATCAAAACCTATAATCGATTCAATTAAAAATGCAGTTATTAATGACCTTGGAGTAAATATCATTTCTCAATATGGTGCAATAGCAGGTTTAAAGTCAAAACAAGTATGGTTTGAAGACATGAGGCAAACCTGCTTTGAAAACCAAAGGTTAATCAGTGAAATGATAGAACCGATTGAAGGGGTTTTCCTGCCAGTGTATCCATCCGATGCAAACATGATGGTAATTGATTTGTCAGGTGCAGGAATCGATCCTAAGGAGATGTCAAATTATCTGATTGAGAGGAAATTGTTCACAAGAGAAGGAGAATATACATCTGAAGACTTTGGAGATAAGTACTTGCGTATAAGTTTCTCAATTCCTACAGAGGAAATTGAAGTATTCTGTGAAGAATTCCCAAAAGCTGTTGAAGCTTTAAGAAAATGAGCGATGTAGCATTCGAGAGGTTTAGATACCACAAACCTCTTCCTAATTTTTATAAACTGGAAAATCCTAAAAATCCTGAAAGGGAAATTTCCGATGAATTGCTAGCTGAATTGCTAGATTTGGCTAAAAAATATGATTTTACAGGAATAAGCTATTCAAAATTATCCGACGAGTTTAAAAATGAATTTGAAATAGACTTTGATAATGTACTTATTTTCAAGTTTTTGATGGGTGATAATTTAATAAATATGAATCGTTCGGCTGAAAAATGCAAGCTAATGGATGATGAATTCCAGGAATATGGGGTGCATGTTTATGAATTTGCAGATTTTTTAAGGGAAAATGGTTTTCAGGCGGATTTAATTCATCCATTGGACGATAATCTAAGCATGAGGGCAATAGCCATGCAGTCTAATGACTGTGCAATAACAAGAAGCAACATGTGCCTTTTTAAAGATGGGCTTGCAGTTAGCTTTTTCATGATTCACACTTCAATCGAAAATTTGCCATATAAGAGTGAAAATGACATGTTGTGGGTTAAGGAATTCTGCTCAACATGCGGTGTTTGCATTGAAAGGTGTCCTGAAGATGCATTTGATGAGAACGGCAATTTTTTAAGAAAGATGTGCACGGCACACCGGGAAGGATGTAATGATTGTCTCTTGAGATGCCCATTTTACAAAAGAGGTTATGATAAAGTTAAAAGAAGATATGAAAAAATGAAAAAGAGGTCTTGAAATGTGTGAAAAAATAGCATTAGTTTCATGTAGTGGATTAAGCCCACTCGGTTTGGTTGTAAGGGCAGCCAGTGTAGAACTGGCTTTGGAAAATGATAATGTTGTTGCAGCATGCATAACTGAATACTCTGCCCAGCCAAACAATTGCTCACCAATTTTAGATGATGCAAAAATAGTTACAATAACAGGTTGTGGGGATGATTGTGCATCTGTAATTCTAAAAGAGAAGGATGTAAGTCCAATTAAAAATATTTCAGCAGATGCCGTAGTCAAAACTTATGATTTAAATCCTTTAGATGCAGTACGTTTAGATGAAGACGGTGAAAAAGCTGTTGAAATATTAAAAAGATATATCTTAAAGGAATTAGAGAATATCTAACAATATTCTCATTTCTCTATAATTTCCACATCTTTTAAAGATTTTATTTCATTGATTTTATTGTTTAAAAGCAGCAAAGTTATTTCTAATGTTTTTTCAATTCCTGCATCTGACCTTTGGGACAAGTTTTCACTGTTGTTTTCACATAAATCCGCATGAACATCAGTGTTGGTTGTAATTTCATAATTGTCAGTAATTATTGATATTCCTCCACGACCAACTCCTGCTGTAGTTCCAATGCCTATGTCACAATCTGTCAAATCTTTCACAGCCTGAGCCATGATTTTGCTCACGGTTTTATCTCCCTTTTCATCATAAACTTTAATTCCTTTTATTAGTTTATCTGGTTTTGGAGGATTTTTAACATTTAATATTTTCACGACAGCTTCAATGGTGGGTATAAATAAACTGCAAGTCACGCTAAGGTCATTATAATCAAAATCACCATAATGTTTAGGGTTTTTAATATATTCTCTCCCAAAGTTCCCTTCGTAATTTTGAGCCAGTGCATGGAGTTCTCTTCCAATTTTCCCTTGCGTGAAACATTCTGCTGTTGCTATTTTAATCATTTTTATCTCTCAGTAATTTTAAGGCATTCATTGTAATGACTTTTGCAACCTCATCCAAGGTATATGGTGTTACAGGTTCATTGTCTCTAATTAATTTGTTTGTTGTTAAAACTAAGTGATTTTCTGTTATTCCTTGTTTTCTTAGTTCTTCAACAGCAGGATTGGAGTCATCGTATTCTGAAATGTCCTTGATTTCAATATTTTCATCTCCAAATCCGAAAATTCCGGCGGTTCCAATAGTTTTGGCCCCTTTTTTGTGGGCGTGCTTTATTATTTTGGCCGCAGTAGGTATTGTGTTTCCTCCAGCGATAACGATGATTACAACATCACCTTCTATTAAATCAAGATTTTCATCATTAATGTATTCCGGATAGCTGATAATGTTTCTAAATTCTTCTTTATGAGTACAGAGCTGTTTAATGAAATCAGGTTTGTTTTGGCCTATTTCAGCTCCAAGAAGTGTAAAAATGACATCTCCGCCGTCTATTTTTTGGCCATCAAAAGCACCAATAACCTTTGGACCTCCTCTATGGACTTGCATTAGGTTTATTCCGATTCTTAAACCTAACCTTCCGCATCCTATTAAGTCAATTCTACCTTTAGGTACTTGTTTGTCTTCCATTTTTTGGATTTCATCATTTGTCATGTTATCACTTTAATTGTTCTATAGGTTTCTCGTCAATAACTTCAATGGTAATGTTAAGTTCAGCCAGGAGATCTCCAAGTGCATGTAATCCTGGTACTTCACTGTCATGGTGGTTTAAATCAATTAAGGTAATTCCTAAATTTTTTGCAAGAATTGCAGTTTCTTGAGTTAAATCGCCTGAAATTAAAATATCCACATTTTTATTTTTTGCTAATGTGATGTATTTTGGGGGTTTCAATCCAAAACCGGATATTATTCCCACTTTTTTTATAATATGTTCATCAGCTAAATTGTTCACGATTCTCACATCAGAAAATTTATCTAAAATGCTTTGTTTTAATTCAATGAATTTCTGATTTGCTTTACAGACTCTTCCGATATTTGTTTCATCATCGAAATAATCAATAACATCTAAATTTAGGGTATCTGCAAGAGCATCATTTGCCCCGCCGTCTATTATGTCCCAATTGGAATGTATTGTGTAAGTTGGCGTTTTTGGTGTGAATAAGGGAGGATGATGAGTTATTATTAACGTATTTTTATAATTTTTGTTTTCCTGAGGCAATAAATCCATATAGATTTTAATTATGGTAATGTCCTGTTCTAGGTCATAATCTTTTTTAAATCCCACCTCATCATTCTCAAGCGCTAATGATTCAGGTATTTTCCCCTCTAAAAATTCGATTATTTCCTTGAGTTTCATTTAAATCATTTTTGTGTTAATTTTATTTATTTCTTCACTAATTAGTTCATCCAAATCAAATGGTTTGATCGTGGATATCTTAAAAGCGTTCACATTTGTTCGCTCGATGAATTTGTCAATATTTTTCTCTTTAAAAATGACTTCTTCGAAAAATCCCATCTCGCAGGCGCAATAAAGCACTCCCTCTTTTTCAAGAAACTTGTTTAATAAATTTGTTAATGCACCGATAGTTAATGTCATTGTTCCTGATGTTTTCGTATCAATGCCTTTTGTTTTTATGATTGCTTTATTTCGGGATTTAACTGCTTTTAATCTATCATGAATGTTATTTTTATTTTTTAAAAGCTCATCATTATCTTCTGCTACAGGATCTTCTATTATGAATGATTCAACATCAAATTTTGAGGATTGCTCTACATCAATGCCTCCGAAACCGGTTGTATCAATAACAACATCTCCAGAATAAATTAGATTAAGGTCAGATGAAAAATCAACTTTGCTTTTTAGTGTTCCTCCAAGATTAGTGTAGAGTAATTCTTCAAGATGGGGATATATGTCAATCAATAAAATGTTTTCATATTTTTCGCTTAATTTTTTAACGATTCCAACGCCCGTAAAATAAGTTCCGATAACGACTATCCTGGTGTTTTTATCAAGATTTAAGCTTTCAATATATTCAAAAACCGCTTCGGATTTTTTTGAAATAATCTCATTAAAGATATCAACCAGTTTGGTTTCGGATTTGATTGTGAATACTTCAGATGTTATTCCAGTATCAACATTCATTATTCAACCTTCTTAAAACCAATTTTTTCAAGAGCTTCGCAGGCTTCCTCGTAAACCGCTTTTTCAATCGATTTTTTATGAATTACGTGTGATGGAGAAGTTCCAGCAGTCAGTATTCTTCCTTTATTGTCGATGAAAACGAGCAGTGATCCTGAACCTGGAATTCCTAAACGACCTCTTGCAATAATTAGATCAGCATCACTTTGGTCAAGGGCCATGTATGCTTTTGCAAGAGCAGGAATTCTACTTGTATCTGCAGTATTTGTATTAATTTGAAGTATTTCTGCTTCTGGCAATCCATAGCTTTTTAAAACTTTATTTAAAACTTCTACCTTTATTCCATTCTTATTTGGTATGCATATCTTTTTTGCATTTTTGATATATTCTTGAAGTTCAGTTATCTCTTCAATGGTATCTCCGAATCTGCAGTTGTTTCTAGATTCTTCAAATGCATTTTTTATCATCTTTTCAAATGCCATATTATCATATCTAAAAAAAAGAGATTAAATAGTTTGAGGTATTAAATCCAATTTTTCAATCACATTGACAACCTCAGTATAATTGCCGTATTCCGGAGAGCCCACTCCTTTAACCTCATGAGGGTAATTATCAGCTATTACAGTTGCTAAATTATTTGCTCCTGCTTTAAGTGAAAACTCAACATTTTCAGGACCGACTGTTGGAGTTGGCATTGTAATTGTGATTTCAGGATACATTATTCGTGTAATTGCAACCATTTTTAACTGTTCTTTAAGTGGAAATGCAGGGTAATCTGCCATTGGAGTGCCTTCATATGGATTAAAACCCATTATTGGAATTTCTTCCAATGTTTTAAAATTAAATAAGTAACGCAAGTGTTTTATTCTATCTTCTTTGCTTTCACCAAGACCTAAAAGTAATCCTGATGATAGGCCGACTCCCGCATCACTTACTCTTTTGCATGTCAGTATTCTTTGATCCAGTGAGTCTCCTGGTTTTCTTTGATAGAACACGTCTTCGTTAATTGTTTCTAAATTGCAACAAATGGTGTCTGCACCTAAATCAGCTAACTCTTGTACAGACTTTTCAGTTAAGTCTCCACCTACATTCACAAGAATTTCCAAATCGGAGTTTCCTTTTACAATCCTGCATGCATTCACTGCCTGTTTTCCTTTATAGCCGTATCCTCCAGAACAGCTTACTCTAGGAATATGTGCTTTTTGAATGGATTTCACTGCAGTCAGTATTTCTTCGTTAGATTTGTAAAATGCATTATAATATCCTTTTTCGGAAGTTTCTTCTGCAAATCCGCAATATTCGCATCTTGGTTGGATTTGGCATTTGTTTGTAAGATGTACGGTTGATGTTAATTTGATTACTTTTGATTGATTATCTCTTATATCGCAAGCTATCTTGAACAATTTTTCCAAATCTTCATCATTCTCGATATTTAACAATTCTAAAAATTCCTCATCGCTTAATTCTTGTCCTTGTTTTGCTTTATCTAAAATTTCATCAATCAAGTTAACACCAAACTATAACTTATTTTCTCTATAAATAACTTATTTTTTAATGGCTATTTTCATAACAATTAAAAAATAAGTTAAATAAATTGTTGGTAAAACCAACAATTATAACTTATTGTGTTTATTCGTCTTTGCCTAAGTAATCTAATACGGTAGGTACGATTTCTGCTAAGGAACCGAAGTTCATTGAGTCAGCAGTACCTAATAATGCAGCAGGGTTTAAAGCATCGTCCATTTTGTCGATACCTTCATCTTGCATTAATGCAGTTACATTAGTTAAAGCTTCGTTAGCCATCATTTGTGCAAATCCAGCAGGAGCACCTAAAATTTGAGTAACAGTGTCTCTGTAAGCTAAGATACCTGCGTAGGTAATAGCGGTTACTGCGGAACACATGTCACATACAGGACCGACCATGTTAGCAGGTAATGTGAATGCAGATCCTCTTGCTTTTTGACCTAAGTCCATTAAAGTGTCGATGGAAGCTTGGTCTGCGAAACCTTCTGCGATGTAAACTTGTCCTTTCATTTCAGGTACAGCACCTGGGTGGTAGGAAGCTACGTTTACGTCTTTACCTAAATCTTCGAAGATTTTGTTTAATCCAGGAGTTGGAATAGTACATGCGTGGGTTACGATTGCACCGTCTTTAATGTCATCAGCGAAGTTTTTGATGATGTCAGGTTGCATTCCACCTTCAGGTAACCAGGTCATTACCCAGTCAGCGTCAGCTACAGCTTCAGAATCATCGGTAGTACATTTCATACCTAAGTCTTCTGGGTGAGTAAAGTGAATAGCACCTTTTGCTGGTTTTGGTACGGTTTCAGCTAATTCGTTAACTTTTGCTCTGATTGCAGGCATTACTTCTTCTGGGTTTCCTGCTTTGTGTGCTGCAATTACTTCTGCGTAATCGAAGTCATCTACTACAGTGAATTCTCCGTCAAATATTGGGTCGGATACAACAACTTCATCTACACCAGCTAATTCTAATAATTCTGCACCCATTTCAATAGTTGAGTGGGTCATAGAAATGTTTTCTTTTCCGGTTGCTTCTGCAACTTCACATGCTCTTGCGAAGTTGGTAATTCCACTTGCAGCGTGTGTTCTGTAACATCCTGCACCTAAAATTGCTACTTTCATTTTTTTGTCTCCTTTACTTTCCTGTTTTGCGAATCTTTCTTTTAATTTAGAAAGAACCATTTTTTGTCTCCTTAGTTTTATGAACTTTTTTTAAATTAGTGCATTTAAAAAAGTTTTACTACATGGTTTTTAAAGTATGTATTGCCTTTTTATTAAATAATTATGGTAGTTTATGCCATGTAGTAATATATTTTATTTAAAAAGTCGTACTATTTAAATCTTTACATTAAGCTTTGTTTAGTATTATTTTTCCTTTTATTTTCTTATTTTTAGTAATACTGGTATTACTATTTGTTTATTATATTTAAGTTAAGTAATACTTTTCGTTATATGATATATAATGTTTAAACTTGATTTAGGTTTGCCTAAATCGAAACTTATTTATTAAAGATTTCACTGAAAAATATATTAGTTAAGTATTATTTGGAGAATTTTTCATGTATGATTTAATAAAAAGTGCTGTTTATGATGATGAATCTGCAATAGAGATATCAAAAATGGACAAGGATGTAACATCTGTTGTTGATGCAATTTCAGATCTTTCATTAGATGAAACAATGAAATTGGGAATGCAATTTAAAAGATTTCCTTTAGGATGTGATTTAACAGAAGTAGTGGCTGGAACATGCGCTTCTGATTTGGAACTTATGGATTTGCTGGGTAATTGCAGATTGGCAGACATGATTGGAGCGCCGATTCACATCTGCGCATACGCTTTTTCAGATATAGCAGAAAAATTTGGAATGAGAGGTGTTGAAGTGATGAAAAGGGTTCACGAAATTGTGGATGTTCCTTTAGATTTGGATCACTTCGGTGAAAATGGCGCTATGAGACTTCCTAAAAACATTAGTGGATGTGGTGGGGAATGCTATAACAAGGGTCCGGCATTCACTGAATGTCCTAGAGGCAGAATTCATGAAAGATTGATAGACAAGGAACTATCTGAAAAAGATGACAAAGAGGAATGGATTAAACTATCATCTTCTGTTGCAGTTAATGTTACCTGTGAACAAACTGGTGATGGGCATGCTGCACCATTAAAGGAAGCTGAAGACATTGCACAGTTAGCTAAAAAATATGGCAGAGGTTTAGAATCCATCATGTTTGTTGGTGATGGTTATGATGAAGTAATAACTGGCTTTGAAAAATCTATCGAGATTGGCGCTGATGTTATTGTAGTTGAGGGAGGTCCTTTCAATAGGTGTGAAAACACTACAGAGTCATTTGCAAAAACAATTGCTGCCGCAAGAATATTGTCTCCAGGTAAAGTTGTTGCAACTAATGGGGCTTATGAACATGAAGTGAGGGCAGGATTGCGTTCCGGTTTGAACATGGTAATTACAGGTTTTCCAAAAAATCATCATGGATACATGTGTGGATATGAGCCTGGAACGGCTAGAAGAGGAAAATTCGGTCTTCCAAGAGTTATTCAAATTATTAATGAAGAATTCCCAAACAGAGGCCTTCCAGTTCAAAAACATGATTTGTTATCATTGGCAACTGCCGTTAAAATTGCAGGGCCGGATTATGTATATCCTAGGAAAATTGGTTCATATCATGTTGGCGATGCCCATTGGGCAACTTTAGTTAATTCCAGAATGTATCAGAATATCGAATTAAAGCATACCCTGGACGAGATTGTTGCTTTGGCTGATGGAAATACCATATCATTGCATGGGGGAAGATTTATATCATGGGTAATTGCCAATGAGTTGGACAGATATGTTGATGAAATCATAATTTCCGATGTTGATAAATGGGTGCTAAAAAATACTGTAGATAACTTGCAGGATACCTTGAATGCTACAATTATCGCTGAAAGCGATGATAAGGTTGCAGCTAATAATGCTGACTTTTCAATAGCTTCTTCAACAATGATTCCAGTTAAGGAAAATGTCTTGAAAAAAGTGCCTGATGCTTTGACTATAGTATAGTTAATACTTTTTTATAAAATAGTATGTTTTTAAGTAGTATTATTTTTATAAAAAGTATTACTTATTTTATTTTCATATTTTTAATCATTTTTTTCTTATTAATTCTTATTGTTTCTTTTATTTTTAGTTTTAATGTTGATAATTGCGGTAATTTAAGTTAAAACTTTATTATGACCATAATTTTTTGCTTTAAACAGATATGTTTGGTTTTTGCAATTATTATTTTTTTTAAAATATTCAATCTAAGTAATTGTTTTTAGTTTTAATCATCAATTTGTCATTTATTAACTTAAAAAATGAATATATGCTAATAGTTTTTTAATATAATCTTAATTTGAAGAGTAATACTTTAATAACATTTATATGGTTATTACATGTGATTAGTGTATAGGTTATTATAATTAATTTTGTTAATTATTAATAATTTGGAGATTATTTAATAAATAATTGGATTGGGTAGCATGGAACTCACTGTAGATAAAATAGCAATGTTTAGAGACAATTACAATCCTAAAAATACAAATTTAGATTTAAATATTGACTGGTCTGTCGAATTTACACATACCAATCAAAGTGTTATAAAATATGATATTATTTTAAGGTCTGAAGAATATTTGAATTTAAGTCTTAAAGTTGGAGGATTAATCAAATTGGAATATCTTGAAAAATTTGTTCAAGAGGAATATTCTCAAATTGTTTTTAATCATGCATGTGGTATTTTAATGAATATGATTTCGTTAACTAGGCAATCAAATTATGAGCTATTAAATGAGGATATTGATTCTACAGTTAATTTAAGTGCTACTTTTTAAAATATTGGTGATGTATTATGATTGAGATTAAACACACGTTATGCCCATCATGTAGTGTTGGTTGTGGTATTAATGTGATTTTAGATGGTGAAAAAATTGTTGGAACATTTCCATATAAGAGACACCCTATAAACGAGGGGAAAAATTGTTCAAATGGAAGATCTTCAATCGAAAATATTGAAGATGAATTTGCATTTGATTCAAAAGTGTTAGATGATGTTATTGGAAAATTAAAATCTAGTGACAATGAAAAAACCACTGTTGTTTTTTCTGGAAACAATTCTAATGAAGATTTGCAGGCTATTAAAGCTTTATGTGAATCTAATGGTTTTAATATTCTAGCATATGACAATAATTTGAAAAATTTCGAATCAGTGGTTTCATATGATGATGTTGAAAGTGCTTCAAATGTTTTTGTAATTGGAAATATTTTATATGAGAATCCATTAATCGGAAGGCGTATTGTCCATGCCAAAGAAAATGGTGCAAAAATATATGTTAATGATGATTTGGAGAATTCACCTACAGCAAATATAGCTGATGAGTTTACTTCTCTTCCGGTTAATGAATTTTTGGAAAACAATGATTTTGCTGAGGATGATGTGATATTGTTTAATAAAGTCGATTCATTTGAAGATTTGGATTTACTTGAAAGTGTGAATTCTAAATTATTACCTGTTTATAGCAAACCTAACTCAAAAGGAGCTTTAGAATTAGTAGATGCAATATCTAAAGAGGATGCATTAGATTTATTAAATAAAACTGAAGTTTTACTAATTTTCAATGATGATACAGTAAATGAATTTGATTTTGATTTTAAATCAATATCTCAAGTTATTGCAGTTTCCCCATATAAAAATGACACAACTGAAATTGCCGATTTTGTCATTCCAACTAAATCTTGGTTAGAGTGTGATGGTTCATTTACTAATGCTGAAGGATTAACCCAACAATTCAATTCAGTTTCTGAATCTGAGAATATGGGTGTTGTCGAGATTGTTGAAAAAATAAGTGGAGAATTGGAGTGATTTTATGAGTTATATTTTAGCTAGGTCTAGCGATAGTGCAATTCTTGAAGCTGGTGAATGTGGAGGTGCCGTTACAAGCATTTTCAAATATTTATTGGAGGAAAATATTGTTGATGGCGTTTTAGCATTACGTCCGGCAGATGACATATATGATGGAATTCCAACATTCATCACTGATTCTGAAGATTTAATTTCAACCGCCGGCTCTTATCATTGTGCCCCTACAATGGTGGGAGATATCATACAAAAATATTTATTTGATAAAAAAGTCGCTGTTGCCGTTAAACCATGTGATATAAGATCAATTGAAGAGCTGATTAAAAGACACAAAATCAATCCGGATAATATTTATACTGTTGGTCTAAATTGTGGAGGAACTGTTTCTCCAATCACTGGACGTAAAATGATTGAATTGTTTTATGACATCGACCCCGATGATGTTGTAAGTGAAGAAATTGATAAGGGACAATTCATTGTTGAACTTGCAGATGGTTCTGAGAAGGGTGTTAAAATCCATGATTTAGAACAACAAGGATATGGAAGACGTAATAACTGTCAAAGATGTGATGTAAAAATCCCTAGAAAAGCAAATATTGCTTGTGGTAACTGGGGATCAGAAGATGGATGGACATTCATCGAGATAAATGACGAAAAAGGCCAAGAGTTAATCGGTGGTGCAAAAAGCTTTGGAATTCTTGAAACCAAAAATGCATCTGAGAAATCCATAGAAGCAAGATCCAAAGTGGAGGGCATCATGATAAAAATGTCTAAGAAAGTTCAAAATGCTAAATTTGATGAGGCAGAGGATATGGATGCATGGAAAAGATGCATTGGATGTTATGCCTGTAGGGATATTTGTCCAATATGCTGGTGCTATGAAAACTGCGAGTTAAATAAACCATACTTTAAAGATGAACTTAACATTCCGCCTAGCCCAATTGCATTCCAGGGAGTCAGACTCTCACACATGAGTTTCAGTTGTTGTGACTGCGGTCAATGTGATGATGTTTGTCCGATGGATATTCCTGTTTCATTGATTTTTGATAAATTGCAGAAAAAATATTGTGATAGAACTGGTTATGTAGCTGGAGTTTCAGATGATATAAAGCCTCCATTATATAGTCCAGATAAAGTTGAATTATGAGGTGGTTTAATGTCTGATGATATAAAGATTGTAGGATTATTATGTAACTGGTGTTGTTATGGGGGCGCTGATACTGCAGGAACTGCACGTATGCAATACCCTCCCAATGTTAGAATCATTCGTGTGATGTGTTCTGGAAGAATTAATCCTTCCATGATTTTTAAAGCATTTGAAGATGGGGCTGATGGAGTATTTGTAGGAGGTTGCCATATTGGTGATTGTCATTATGATGCTGGAAACTACAAATGGTCTAGAAGGGCTAAAATTGTTCAGGACATCATTGAAGAATTTGGAATTGAAAAAGAAAGGTTCCGTTTTGAATGGATTTCCGCATCCGAAGGTGAAAAATTTCAAAGAACAATGGATGAGTTTCATAATACTCTCTCAAAATTAGGTCCATTAGAATTAGAATAGAGTTAAAGAATAGTCAAGCCATATGACATTGTAAATAGCTATTGATTTAGCTATTTACAATCACTTGTCGATTGTTTTTCTAATATTAGTGAGATGATCACTAATGTTAGAAAAATAGTTGAAATAGCGAATATTTTGATTATTTTTCAATTAATTATCTTTATGTTGATAATTCATCATTAGCCGAGCAGTATTGATTGTTGGCATAACCAGTTGATATTGCTTTTTTTCTCCATCAATGTAGGATAATTAATAAAATAAAAAGAGATTTGTATATTTATATATGGTTTCTTTCACTGTCTACAATAGCTATTAAAGCAATCTCCACTCCTCTCTTTAATAGCTATTAATTTTTATAATGTAATACTATTTAATAAAAAATTATTATATTAAGTAGTATTATTTTTATAAAAAGTATTACATTTTTAATTATTATTTTTTTAGAGTTTTTTTAATTAAATAAGGTATTTTAATTAATTTTTTTTAAAACACATAAAATTTAAGTTCTTGTCATGTTGTCTGATTAGTTTTATTCAATATTTGTTGATTTTACTTATTTTCAGCGGTTTTGCAAATTATTATCTTTTTTTAATTAAGAGCATACAAGTTTTATTTTAAAGTATAATTGGTTAATAATTATTTTTTTAATAATATTGGTTATATTGGATAGTTTATTTGGATTTTAACGTTCAATTCAAAGAGTAATACTTTAATAAGATTTATATGGTTATTACTATTTACTATTGTATAGATTATCATAATTAATTTGGTTGTGCTTACAAATGTTGTGATAATTAAAATATGTCAAGGCTCAATAGTAATTAGCCGTATAACTCAAGTAAATAGCTATTTAGCTATTTACTCTCTATCTTTCAGGTATCTTTCTAAGATTAGTAAGATGGTTGCTAATGTTAGAAAGATATTTAAAGATTTATATCTTTCATTGGTCATTTCGTATTTTGAATAGTAATTTAAATACATATCTATGAAGTTGTAAAATAAACACCTACAATTATTCATTGGTATGGTAAGGGATAATTAAATCTCTCTTTGATAGTTATTAAAGTTGCTCCTCTACTTTAATAACTATTTTTTTCGATTCACTTCTTTTAATATAACTTAAACTAGACAAGCCTAAGCTATTTTCCAATAAGAGGGTATTTTTGATTATTCTGGAATTTGGTGATGGATAGGTAAAGAGAATATTTAGTCGGATAAGTAATAATATTCTCCTTTTTCCTTTTGTTCACGGTCCTTGTAACTGTCGAGTTTGTTGACCCTTGGCCTTTTTGTTTCCTTATCTCTTCTGAATGTAATATTTAGATTTCCTAAAAATTCATTCATTGCATTTCTCAAATCGGTAGGTTTTGATGCATGGCCGTTCAAACCAGGGGTGCCGTCAAACACCATTGCCCTGTCGGAAATGTAATCGATGAAGACAATGTCGTGATCAACGATGAGTGAAGCGGCATTCCTGCTTTCAACTAGTTTTCGAATGACTCTTGCGGCAATCAGTCTCTGCTCAACATCTAAAAATGCAGTAGGCTCATCAAAAAGATAAATTTCAGCGTCTTTTGCAAGTGTTGCTGCAATGGCCAATCTTTGAAGTTCCCCTCCACTCAAACCTTTGACAGGTTTGTCCAGCATTTCGTTCAATGTTAGCGGATTCATTATTTCGCTTTCGAATATCTTGCTTCCGAAGCTTGGAGCATTCATATATAAAAAGTCGCTCACTGTTCCTTCAAAATTTGTCACGATGTACTGTGGCTTGTAGGCTATTTCAACTTCCTCGTCGACTTCGCCGGTTGTTGGCTCTTCTGCTCCTGCAAGCATTTTTGCAAATGTGGTCTTACCGATACCGTTTGAGCCGAATGCGGTCACGATTTCATCATAAAATATTTCGCCTTCATCTGCGCTCAGCTTGAATCCGTCGTAATCCTTGCTTAAATCGGAATAGCTTGCAAGCGAATCTCCTTCATCCTCTGGTGTTGGTGGTCTGATTGTAAATTCAATAGGATTTCTTCTAATTCTCACATTTTCTTCAGCTAAAAATCCTTTGATATAGGCATTAATACCTAATCTAACTCCTTTTCTACCGGACACTACACCATATCCTCCAGGGGTACCGTATAAAATGTGGATATTATCGGAGAGAGCATCCAAAGTGGCAAGGTCGTGTTCAATAACAAGCACGCTTTTTCCTTCTTCAGCAAGAGAACGGATTACCTTAACAGCATTCAATCTTTGTGAAACGTCTAACCAGGAGGTAGGTTCGTCAAAGTAGTAAAAGTCACCTTCCCTTAGAACAGTAGCGGCTATTGCAACCCGTTGTAGCTCACCACCACTTAGGTTTTCCATTTTCCTGTCCAATACATTTTCAAGTTGCAGCTCTTTTGTAACGTAATCGAGCTTGTCCCTTTCATTTACATTTGTTAGCAAATCTTTTACTTTGCCCTTTACAACTTTTGGAAGCTTGTCCACCATCTGTGGCTTTAGAATAGTTTTGATATTGCCTTCGGATAAGTCCTGGAAGTATTTTTGAAGAGCAGATCCTTTGTAATATTCAATTACATTGTCCCAATTTTCGGGAGCATTCTCAAAGTCTCCAAAATTAGGTATCAGATTGCCGGATAAGATGTTCATTATTGTGGATTTACCAATACCGTTCTGCCCCAGCAGACCTAAAACGGTCCCTTCCTCTAAGGATGGAAGTCCAAACAGTTCAAATTGGTTTTGTCCGAATCTATGGATTGGCTCACCTGCGGCTTCAGGCAAGTTAATAATTGTAATTGCATCAAATGGGCAGCGATTAGTACAGATTCCGCACCCTTCACATAATTCCTCTGATATCAACGGCTTTTTTGTATCTTCATCAATCACTATGGTGTCCTCATCCATTCTGACGCCCGGACAGTAATTGATGCAAAGATAATCACATTTTTTTGGTTGACATCTGTCCTTGTCTAAAATTGAAATACGAGTCATTATAATCTCCTTAAAAATATAATCATACATAATTCTGTCATTTCTATTTAATTAAATTATGTTTTCAAAAAACTTTTAAATTCCGAATTAGATATTAAATAATGATATTATGAAACAAGCAATGATTGTCAGAACAGATTTAAAAATGCGCAAGGGAAAAATTGCCGCTCAATGTTGCCATGGTTCAATTGGTTCATATAAGAAATCACCGGCTGATAAGATTAGAAAATGGGAAAATGAGGCTTATGCTAAAGTAGTTCTAAAAGTTCAAACCAAAGAGGAATTGATTGAGCTTAAAAAATTAGCCGATGAAAAGGGCATAGTCAATTATTTGGTAGTTGACGCTGGAAGGACCCAGATACCTACATCAAGCATTACAGTTTTGGCACTCGGTCCAGATGAAGATGAAATAATCGATGAAGTGACTGGGGATTTGAAACTTTTATAGTTGAAGTATTAATTTAATCATAGTTATTTTTAATTAAACAAGGTCGTGATTGTTATCATAAAACAGGTTGTTAAAATCGGAGGAAGTCTGTTTCCAGATCATGCAATAAAATTGGCAAATAATCTAAAGGGCACTGATTCATGCATAATTCTGGGAGGTGGCGAGTTTGCAAATCTTATCCGTAAATACGATGATGAGCAGGACTTTTCTGAAGAGGCTAATCACTGGACAGCCATCGATTGCATGGATATAATGGCTAAACTTGTCAATGATAAAGTTGATTCTGCAAGATTGGTCTATTCGATTGATGATGCCAATGAGATATCTGATGAGGGGTTAACTCCAATATTTATAGTTTCTAATTTTTTAAAGATTGAAGACCCATTTGAATGTTCTTGGGAGGTTACTTCAGATTCGATTGCAGCGTATGTTGCACACCTTCTTAATGCAAACCTTTTAATAGTAACAGATGTAAATGGTATATATACCCAAGAACCGAAAGAGCCTGGTTCAACATTCATAAGTAAAATCGATGCAACAAAATTACTAACTTTTCAAGAGTCATCGGTTGATGTAATGTTACCTCGCCTTTTATTAAAGTTCGGGGCTAATTGTTATGTTGTAAACGGAAAACATCCCGAAAGGGTTTTATCTCTTATAGATGATAATGTAAATGATTATGATTTCGATTACACACAAATAATAGGTGATTGAAAATGAAAACTGTAGAATGTATTTCATGCAAACAAGAAATTCCATTGACTGGACCTTTTGTCGAATTCGAATGTCCAGAATGTGGAGCAAAAATAGCAAGATGTGAAAAATGTCGTACCTTTGGTCACGCTTACAAATGCGAATGCGGATTTGAAGGACCATAAGTTTAAAATGGAGGAATCAGAATGGGTGAAGTATTAACAACTATGAAAATCATGCCGGACAGTCCGGATGTAGATTTGGAAGCTATCAAATCAACTATTGAAAGTTCAATGCCTGAAGGAGCAACCCTTCATGACATGCAAGAGGAACCAATCGCTTTTGGTTTAGTTGCAATCATCATTAATTTCATCACTGATGATGGTGAAGGCGGTTCTGAACCTGTTGAAGAAATGGTTTCAGCTATTGAAGGCGTAGCCAGCATTGAAATTACTGGTGTTGGAAGATTAATGGATTAAGTCCGAATCTTCTTTTTTAAATTTTAGAGTTATTCTATAACTCTTTTAACTATTTTTTTTATTGCATTCTGTATAATTAATTTTTTCATCGATATGCATATAATATTATTATAAATTTAGGTAAACCTAAAAAATTAGAAACATTTATATACTACCTTTGACTACTTAATAATAGTGATAAAAAATTAGGTTTACCTAAATATCTAATTTTAATTACTAAAGTTGTTTGGTTTAACCAAATTACTTAACTCCGATGTTTGCTGAATTAGATGAGATTTCATCTCTAGTTTAGTATGGCATATAACTACTCTCATGAAATTAAATATGAAATCCATATTTAATTTCACCTATCTTGAATTCATTTTTTTTTTTAAAATAATGGTGATTTGATGGCAAATGATGTTAAGAAATCAAAATGTTGTGAGGTCAAAGACCAGTCCAAGGAGAAAAAAAGCATTTTAAAAAAATTATGGTGTTTCTTTTTTGGATGTAATTGCCACTAGTTTTTTCTTTTTTCAGATGTAGTTCTATTTTAACAATATTTAAGTATTATTAATTAAAGATAAATATATACTTTAAATAAACTAAAGTGGGTAGGAATTATGAATAGGACAAGAAAGTTAATTATTATTGTCATAATTGTTGTTCTTATTGGGCTTGTAGCAATGATTGCTGGAGCACTGTTCCTCGGAAGCGATACTGAGCTTACTGAGGGCGGTAAAAATATTTTGGTATGTGCTATTGATGAAAGTGAAACAAGGCCTGGAATGGGTGCTTGTGATATGGCTTTCATAGTTCATTTGGAAAACGGCACTCTTAAGAATTACACAGCTATTTACCCTGGAGGAATGACTCATCCGAATGCTTCTGAGCCTTCTGAAGCACAATCTCAAGGTGCAGGGTCTAATTTATTGCTTCACGATGCATTCTGGGAAGCGGATAACTCCCATTCAATGCAACTTGCAAAGGAAATTGTAGAATATAACACCAACACCAGCATAGATTCTGTTGTGGCCATTAACACTGAGGCGTTAGATGATGTGCTTGCGGCTGCAGGACCATTGGAAGTGAATGGCTCTACTATGCAGGCTAGCGGTATTGATTTCATACGTGAGGAGGATTGGAGTAATGGTGTTTCCAGAGGTGATGCAGTGCTTGAAATAGTTAAAGCTGCAGCCAATGCTGCAAAAGACCCTGAAAAAAAATCAGCAATGATTAATGCTGCAATTAATCAATACTCTAAAGGAAATATTGTTATGGATGAGCAAGGCGCCTTCGTTAAATTGTTGGCATCAAAAGGAATTGAAACCTTTTTCGGTTAATTCCTTTCTTTTTTTATTTTAAATTGAGGGTTCCAATTTTTTTATAAATATTCCCATGAACATGACAATCATTGGGAAAAACAATGAATAGATTACCAATAATAAATTAGATGATATCACATCTCCCATCACTGTCGATCCGGCCATTAACATTATCAGACTAATGACTGGTGCCAAAATAGCTATGAATGTGTATATTAATATAAAAGAATTTAGTCTTTGAGAATATTCCTTCAGCTTAATCTGCATCTCGAAAGACATGTCCTTTGCAATTATTTCCAGACTGTTTGCCAGGCTTCCTCCAACTCTTAGAGTTCCTACAATCTGTTGTATTGCTCGTGTAAGTCCTTCCGATTTTATTCTTTTTGACATTTCAAGCAGTGAATCTTCAGTCGATTTTCCGAATTTCACTTCTTCTAAAACCCGTGTTATCTCATTCGAAAAGCTCCCATAGTTCGCATCCCTGATTGTGATTAGCGCATCATGAAGTCCTTTTCCGGATTTTAGCTCGATTCCCATATGTCTTAAAGCATAGGGCAGTTCTTGATTTAAATCGGAATAGCTTTTTTGTTGTTTGATTTTTGGATAATAAATTAATAGTGTGTAAATCAAAGTAAGGATGGTTAAAAATATTCCAACTAATTCTAAGGGCAATATAAACAGCATTATGATTGATAATGCAATCAGGATTTTAATAAAAGATTCTTTTAGCATGACAGGCATCAGTTTATCTCTAATCTTATCTATAAAATCATCATTTTTCGATGTCTTTTTTGCTGTTTCAAAATTTAATTTATTAAATATTTTTGATAAACTTTCATTGTCATCATTCTCCTTTCTTTTAAAAATGTTTTCAAAGGATACATTTTTTAAAAATGAGACTGCAGAAATCGCAATTCCTCCAACCAATATAAAAAAATTATTTAAAATACGATTCACCTCCCTAACAATATTCTATTTAAAACTTTTTCGCTATCTTTGTAATACAAGTCCAGAATATTTTTTACATCATCAACTGAACGAATATTCTGCTGCACCATATGATTTAATACGATTTCTCTGTTTTCGATTTCTTTATGAATCTCATTTAGTGAGTTTCCACTTAAATTTGCAATCTGTGATAATGTTTTACTTGATACGCTAACATTTTCTATTCTGTCGGTTTCGGGATTCCATTCAAATATCTTATTTAATTGCACTACGCCCTCTTCAATTCCAACAACTTCTGCAATCTCACTGATTCTCCTGTAGGAAACTCCTGAGGAGGTGTATATTCTATTTTGCATTATTATAAAATCAATGGCTTGAATCATTATTTTTGGAACGGACATGGGTTCATTTGTTAGCCTTGTAATAGTTTCCCTTGCATCATTTGAGTGCAGAGTTCCAAATCCCGAATGACCAGTATTCAATGCAGTAAAAAGCGTGATTGCTTCTTTGGCTCTCACTTCTCCGACAATTATTCTGTCAGGTCTTTGCCTTAGGGAGTTTTTAACAAGGTCATTCATTGTCAGCTCTCCCTTGTTTTCAACATTGGCCGGTTTTGTTTCCATACGAATGACATGTTCATGAGGAATTTGCAGTTCTAATGTGTCTTCAATGGTGATTATTCTCTCTTTTGGATTTATAAAGGCACATAATGCATTCAATGTTGTTGTTTTTCCGGAACTGGTTCCTCCGGAAATTATTGCATTTGCGGATTTTACTCCCAATCCGTCGAAACATAACCATAAAAATGCAGCTAGCTCAACGGAAATTGTCTTGGATTTTATTAAGTCAATGATTGTCAAGGGATCTTTTTTGAATTTTCTGATTGTGAGGGAAGGCCCATCTGCAGATGCAGGGGGTATTGTGGCGTTTATTCTTGATCCGTCATGCAGTCTTCCATCCAATATTGGTGTTTCTTGGTCGATTCTCCGGTTAATCTGTCTTGCTATTGAATCTATCAAATCCATTAGCTCCTTTTCATCACTGAATTGGATGTTTGTTTTCAATATATTTTTTTAAAATTGGATATTGTAATATTTATATACTGAAGGGGATAAACTAGTAGTAGTAGGTGGTATTAATGGATAGTTCGTATGATGTTTGGAATGATAAGTATTTTAAAAATTACATAACTAAAAAGGGTGTTACTGAAGGTACTGCTAATAAATATGCATTTGAGTTAAAAAAACTATGTATAGCTAATGATATTGAATTTACTGAATTTATTAAGGAATGTAAAATTAAACAATCATATGTTAAGGAAACACCAATTAATATTGATGACAGTAGTGGGGTAATTGAATATTTCAGAGAAGAGTATGATGTAGATGAACCTAATAGTTTTATAAAAAAGGGATTAGATAATTATGTGGATTACTGCAAAGAGAAAAAAAATCATAATAGTAACATCAATAATAGTATGTCTTGTATAAGGGGGATTTTATCTCATTATAATCTTAAATTGCCTAAATGGACACCTCTTGAAGATGATGCTGAAGAGTGGTATTTATTGGAAAAAGAAGATTTTATTTTTATTTTAAATGATTGTAGTTTAAATCATAAATCTTTAATAACTTTCATGTTATCTTCCGGTATTCGTCTTGGGGATTGTTTAAAATTTACTATTGGTGATTTTATGAAGGCTACATCAGATTTTCATGAATTTGTAGATGTTGATGATTTTATTGATAATGCTCCTCAAGATATGATGGGTTTTTGGGATTTTAAACCTAATAAAACTAAAAGACATGGTATTTTATGTAAAACATTTAATTCTCCAGAATCAAGTAATTATATTCTTCAAAATTTAAGGAGAGTGAAAAATGAGTATCTTCCTAAAAAAAATATGACTATTGTTGGGGAAAAATTAAAAATGTCAAAAAATAATGCTTTATTTGGGTCTCATCATGGGTTTTATCAAGAACCACTTTCAGTAAAAGGTATTTCTGAACAATTTAGATTAAAGAATAAGAAATTACATGAATGGCATGTTAATAAACTTAAATGGGATATTGAGAATGGAAAATTAAGTGAGGATGATTTTGACGATAAAATTAGGGAAATACCTAAATTTCATGCACATGGTTGTAGGAAATATTTTCAAACTATGGTCAGTAGGCATTGTGGTGATATTAGGTTATGTGCTATAATGGAAGGGCATGCTTCTCCAATTAAAACAGACCCATCATATATTAAACATGCAAAAGAATTTATTAAAGAAGTATATGGTGGTAAATTATTAGAATCATTAACTTTGGAAAATGTTGATGTTAAAGTAATCAATAATGAAGAATTTGATAAACTTAATAATCAAATTGATAGGTTAAGGGAAGAATTAGCTGAAGCTCGTAATAGTATTCCTTCTATTAATAATCAATATGAGAAAAGTATTTGGAATATTCTTAACAAACATTATCGTTCTACTAACTTTGCATATCTTGATTATAAAGACGAAGCTGATGTATTATGTCAGTATGCATTAGAATTTGCAATTAAAGATATTATTAATTTCAATAAAGATGATGAAAATTATCTTGAAAGATTATTTGATAAAGCTAAAGCTGTTAATGAACTATTTCCTAACAAGTTTGATGAAACTTTACAAAAAGCAAAATCACATTACAGTAAAAATTCATCTGAATATAATTCTGAGTTAAAATCAAAAGTAAGAAAAATTTTAGTAGCTTCTTCTAAGTATGGTTTTGTTGAAAATATTGTTAAAAATAATTATAAATTGGCTGAAAGTAATGTTGCAAAATATGTGGAGGAAAATAAAATCTCATTGGAAGATTTAGAGGATTCAGAGCTAATTAAAGAGATATTATTTGAAGTAGTTGTTGAATCTTGATTGAATTAAAATAATAGCTCGTAAAAGTACCATTTTGACAAAGAGAGTAATATGTACCTTGTTACTCTATCTTTATCTCTTTTTAAGCCATTTCTAATGTTTTAGTTATTACCTCACCACATTACAAAATTACTGCAAATTTCAGTAGGATTGACCGAAAAATAGCTACCTTCCGAACACTTTTATTTTTCCATTAATCGACTATAATCGCTTATTTAATCAATTAATTGCTTAATTGCTTATTTTCATATTTTCTTGTGTGGTGCATGATAGAAATGTAAGGGCAATATTTTTTTTCATCAGCTGTTAAAAATGTTGTTTTATATATAATATTATTAATTTATTTAATTACTACTCTACTAGCTTATTTACTTAATTAAAGACATTATAGTTGATTTTGGTTGTGGAAAATAGCTGAAGTTTTGTTGTGTTGTGGGTTGCTTTTGTGGTAATATGTTCCTGAAGTGTAGTAATGGTTGGTTTTTCAGAGGTTATTCAAAGTAAAGTAGAAGTTGTCTATTCGACAACTCCGACTTCTTTTAGAAATTCTTCGGCTTCTTCTTTATCTTCTTTGGTCAATTCAAATGGAATAGCTATATCCTTGCATTGTTCGGTCAGATAATAGATGTTCTGTTTTCCATCTTGGTATTCAATCGAATCGATGTATCCTTTTTTTACTAATCTGTGGATTAAGCTTTGGACATCATCTATGTTCTTGTATGCCTTATATTTGGAGTAGTGTCTTCGTATATCACTTATTCTAAAAAATACATTCTCTTCATGGTCGGAAGATGTTCCACCAAGTTTGTATAGCTTTAACAATCGTTTTACTACTGAATCAATTTCTGTGTAATTCAAATCAGAGAATGAGTTTACATTACTGTTATTTAAGTAATCTATTGAATCTAATACTTCAGCATAATAATCTTCTAATGGGCTGGAGTTATTTTCATCGGATTCATCAATGATTGTTAGTTCATATTTTTTGCCTTCAGCCATCAACATCTGTAGAAAGTCTGATTCATAGGGGATTAGTGCATTTTCCAAGCATATGTCTTTCATGAATTCATTGATTTGTTCTTCAGAAGCTACAAGATATCCATTAATGTTGTTGCAATTGTAATGTGTAAGTTTACAGTATGAATCAAATAACTCCAATACTTGCTTTAATTCTCTTTTTGGCACATCGCTGTGAATTGCATGTCTTTTGAATACATTTCCATACGGATTGATAATTGTTATGTCCATAGTTAAGCAATTAAGTAAATATAGCTGAAATTTCTTTAGTTCTTTTTCTGCTTCTTTCTTTTCTTTGACTTGTTTGGAAATTGGACAATTTATATAAATCATATAATCCATTACATCTTCATCTTTACTCCCATGTGGTGTGCCACTAATGGTTCTACTTTCAAGCTGTGAATCTCCTTCTGTGAATTGGTTTTTTGTACTTGAATATGCTCCTCCTATGCTATCACATTTTAATTTTAGTTGTTTATTTGTATATTTGCCTTCATCTGATTTGTCTGATAAATCTCTCACATACTCTCCTTCAGTAATCAAAACTTTTAAGATATTCAATAAGTCTTCCATTTCCTTAAATGCACTTTTTTTACCTAAATCACCAAAATTTAATATCATACGGTCAAAATAATATTCATTTAGTTCAGCATATCTTGTAAAACTTGATTTTGTTATATTATTGATATTGTAAATGTATTGCTTCGGCACGATAATACCCAACAATATTTCATCTGCAAGGGATTTTCCTTCTCCAGATTTTGCTATTGTTTCAAGTATGACACTCCATTCTCCTTTCATTATTTTAAAAACTGCTAATAGCTTTCTTATTGTATCGGTATGTTTTCCAACATATAATTTATCCAGTTCATTATCTAAGTATTTTACAAATCCCTTCTCTTGTAGTTTCTTTTCTACCTTTTTGGCTCTTTCTCGCCCAAAGTCAGTTATTTTTGGGTTTCTTCGTTTTTCTATTTCTTCTTCTATTGCATATTCATGCGCATTAGATTGTTTCTTTTGCTCTTCTTCATATACACTAAAAGTCTTATTTACTTGTGAGAAATTGTCTTCGTTCATTAAGTCTACTGCGATGGCTGATAATAATGGTTCAATATCGGTTGTGTTACCTATCTTGCTCCAGTATTCTTCAAGCTTTTTAGTTCTACTGTCTTTCTCTTCAGTAATTGATTCTTTACATGTGTATGCTGAAGATAAGTAATTGAATGTGTAATTATCGTATCTGCCTAATGAATAGCTGTATTTTTTATCAGTCCTACCTATTTTAAGAGAGGTATCTTTCTCCAATGGACATATTAGTCCATCTGTTGTGTATTTGTATCCTTTTTCTGCTAACTTTTGAGAGCATTTGTATATACTGTCTATTTGCTCATTATCTGCTTTGTTTGTGGTCATGATATGTTCTCCTTTTGATTATTACTTAATTTATTAAGTAATTCAATAAATTGCTAATTTAATAGCTTACTGATTCATCAACGGGGTGCTAAAAAAAAGAGTATTGTAAGTGCAGAGAATATTTAAATAATTCAGAAAGAATACAATTAATTATCATTCTAATTGTTGTTTTCTGTGTGTGTCTCTGCATGGATTACAACACTTATATGTTGTTCTTTTTTTTGGATAACTCTTCGATTCGCTCATCAATATCTCTACAAATCTTATTTGCTGTTTCTCTTGTTTTTTCAGTTACATAAACTGTATCGTACTCATTTTGATGGATATTTGCATCAAAAAAACCTTTATCGAGTATAAAATCATATTTTTGATATATTTCATTTACTTTATGGTAGTAAGGGCTTGAAAATTTTAATGATTGTAATGTGTACATTTTTATGTTTGATTGTAAACAATCGTATTTATAATTCAAACCATCAATTGTTGGAATTACGACATATACATTATCAGTCTTTTTTAGTTTTTCCCATGCTTCTTTTTTCTCGCATTCTTCCATCATATCTATTCTTTCATCAATATGTGCTGGTATATTCATTCAAAATCACCTTCGTTTTCAAAATGTTGTTCGTATAAAGTTGCTAATGCCAATCTCATAACACTTGTTGTGTTTAATAGAAGCTTCTCTTCTAATTCTTCAAGCATATCTTCCATTCTTTCATCAGTCCTGATACTTATTGATTTTTTATAGATAGTTTCAGTTACCATATTTGTTACCTTTTTTAATAGTATTGCAGTATTACATGGGTCATTTTAAAGATTCTCTGATGAGTTTCATTATCACCATGTGCCACTACAATCTACATAATACATACTTTTCTAATATATATAAAGACAGAAATGGTTGTTGTATTACACTTTAAAACCTTTTTAATCTGTAAGACATCTAAAGAGAGTTATTTCTATCAAAAATAGCTGGTCAAAGGGTTTGGAATTGTTTTTTTCTGAGTGCTTATTTTGGGCTTTTTCTTTTGGCTTTCTGTTGTAGGTGGTCTTGAATTTTCATTTAGTCTGTGCCAATAGTTGTTGATGTGGTGCTTCAGCAATTAATTAATTACTTAATCAATTACTTGTGCAGTTGCTGTGGTAGTGTGGTGTTGATAGCTTTGTCAGTTGTGGTTGTAGTGTTGGTGCTGATGAAACTAGCTATGATTTTTACACTTGAACTGTAACTAACCACCATTTTAAACTTTATTGTAATTGCTCAGTTTTATCTAAACTCATTAGATAGCAAGTAATTTGGTTATTGGATAAAAAGTAAATACACTTCAAGTGTAAAAATTTAACTCGTTGCATATGGGAGTGTGTGGTTAATACTATGTTGTATGGTCTTCTATGGTTGAATAAACTGATTATTTTAAGTTAAATTTTACACTTGAAATAACACTTCTAAGGGCTTTTTGAGGGGGTAAAAGTAAATTTTTGGTTGGACATTTATATGTGCTGTGAAAGATACCTAAGTTTAGTAACACTATATGAAATGATAAAAGAAGTGATTAATTATTTACCTAGTTGGGCAATTAACTATTAAAATAATTAGTTGTATGTTGTATATGGTGGGGGTAAAAATAGCTATGATTTTTGGTCGGTTGCTCCGATTAAGAAATAAAGCTCAAATTCGGCTCTGTTTCGTTCCGAAAAAAACTCCAAATAGAGCTTCTTTTCCACCCAAAAAATTAGATATTTGCAAGTGTAAAATATGTTTACTAACATGTTTTTTTATAGCAATAAAGTCAGTTCAATAGTTATGGAAATAATGATGATTTTTATGTTAATGTTTTTAGTTGTGATAGTAGCAGTACCAAGTGGTGCAGGCAATGGATCGTGTGCAACTTCGTTGCACACGACCATTGCCATTAGGTGAATATGAACTTAATTTATGGTGGGGATTTTAACAGTTTCTAAAAATAGCTGATGATTGCAATAATAGTATGTGTGATTGTTATTTTCAATACCATCAACACTAACTATGGTCTATTTGAGTATAAGTTTAATATTATTGCATCACCTACAAACCACCAACAATTCTTCATGCTGAATGTAGATGCATCAGTAAATAATTAAGTAAGTAATTATATAATTATTTAACAAGTCATGTGAATGAGTTTTGGTAGTATGGTGAATGCTGTTTTAAATCAAGAGAATATAGAGAAAAGTAGAGCGATAATCTCTGAGTTGGTTGCTAAGTTTGAAAGCAATAAAGACATATATCTATCTAAAGATTACAAAGAAGAAGATATAAAAGTTGAATTTATAAGTCCGATGTTTAAAGCTTTAGGTTGGGATATTGATAATGTAAGTGGCAATGCACCACAATTTAAAGAAGTGATATTTGAAGAATCAATAGCTGTAGGTAATAAAACAAAAAATCCTGATTATACTTTTCAAATAGGTGGTCAAAAAATTTTCTTTTTAGAAGCAAAAGCTCCTCACAGGGATTTAGACCATGACAGAAGTCCAGCTTATCAAGTAAGAAGGTATGGTTGGTCTGCAAAACTTGATTTATGTGTATTAACTGATTTTGAAGAATTTGCAATATATGAAACCAATACAAAACCAAATAAAAATCAATCTGCAAGTATAGGTCGAGTAAAATACTATAAATACTCAGAGTATGCTGATAACTGGGAAGAAATTTACAGTATATTTAGTAAAGAAGCTGTATTAAAAGGTTTATTCGATAAATTTGTTGATGGTACTGAAGGTGTTAAAAAAGGAACATCGGAAGTCGACCATGAATTTTTAAAAGAAATCAATCGTTGGAGAGAATTATTAGCCAGAAATATAGCTTTAAGAAACGAAAATATATCTATTGAAGGTTTAAATTATGCAGTACAATTAACTATTGACCGTATATTATTTTTTAGAATGGCAGAAGATAGAGGTATTGAAAAATACAAAACTCTATATAATTTAGCTGATGAAGATAATATTTACGAAAAGTTAATGTCTGTTTTTAAAATAGCTGATGCAAAATATAATAGTGGATTATTTTGCTTAACAGCTGACCCATCTAAACATTTAAACAGAGATACAGTAACAGAAGATTTAATAATTGATGATAAGGTCTTTAAAGAAATATTTAAAAATTTATACTATCCTGAAAGTCCTTATGAGTTTAGTGTAATTTCCCCCGAAATATTGGGTATTGTTTATGAACAGTTTTTAGGAAGTACAATAACATTAACTGATGGACATCGTGCAAGAATTGAACAAAAACCTGCTGTAAGAAAAGCTGGAGGTGTATTCTATACACCACAGCATATTGTTAAGGATATTGTTGAAAATACAGTTGGTAAAGTAATTAAAAATAAATCTCTAAAGCAAATAGAGAATATAAAAATCATAGACATCGCTTGTGGTTCAGGAAGCTTTATTCTCGGTGCTTATAAATTCTTATTAGACCATTACTTAAATGAATACTTAAATATGAAGAGACCACCTGCAAATACTATATATCAAGGTAAAGATGGACAATGGAGACTAACAATATCTGAAAAAAAGAGAATACTAAAAAATAATATTTATGGTGTCGATATCGATTTTTTAGCTGTAGAAGTATCTAAATTAACATTATTATTACAAGTCTTAGAAGACCAAAATAAAGATGTTGTAGAACAGCAACAAAAGTTATTCCATGAAAGAGTATTGCCTGACTTAAGTGAAAATGTTAAAAATGGGAATACTATCATAGAAACTGATTATATTACTTCAAATATGGATATTGGAGAGTTAAATAGGATTAAACCTTTTAATTATGCAGATGAATTTCCAAAAGTATTTGAAAACAATGGTTTTGATGTAATTGTAACCAACCCGCCATATGTTCGCCAAGAACTGTTGTCCGACAATGAAAAGAACTATTTTGAAACTCATTATCAAGTTTATGAAAGAAGTGCTGATTATTATGTTTATTTTTATGAACGAGCTTTTGATATTCTAAAAGATAATGGATATTTTGGTTTAATATGTAGTAATAAATTTACTAAAGCAAAATATGGTAAAAAGCTACGAAAATTAATTTTAGACTATAAACTAAATTATTATATAGATTATGAGGGAGTATCTATTTTTAGAGATGTTGCAATTGTGCCATCAGTTATGGTAATGCAAAAGAGTAAACCTAATAATAATAGAATATTTGTCAATAAAGACTTTTATTTACCTCAATCAAGTTTTACAGATGATATATGGAGTTTTGAGTCACCTGATGAATTTGATTTAAAAGAAAAGCTATTTTCTACTGGAAATCCTCTTGGAAAATTAGATGTTGCAATTAATAGTGGTATTAAAACTGGATATAATACTGCTTTTGTTATTAAAGAAGATGTTAAAAATGAGTTATTGGCTAAAGACATAAATAATGGAGAAATAATCAAACCTTTATTAAGGGGAAGAGATATAAAAAAATGGCAAATGTCTGATAATCATTATATAATTTTTACTCCTATTGGAGTTAATATTAAAGATTATCCTTATATTAAAGAGCATTTAGATAACTATAGGAAAAGATTAAAATCTCGTTCTGATATGGGTAATCATTATTGGGAGTTTAGGCAATGTGCATATTATGACAATATCTTCTCTGAAAAACTTGTTTGGGCTGAAATATCTCCTGAACCTGCATTTTGTGTTGATTTAGATAATCATGTAGTTTTAAACTCTGCTTATTTATTAAACTCCTATGATGATAATTATCCGTTATATTATTTAGCAGGCTTATTAAATTCAAATGTTACAAAATGGATATTTAAAAGAATTAGTCCTCACATATTAGCTGAAAGATTAAGGTTTACAAAGCAATATGTATCTAAAATACCTATCGTCGATGCTGATATGAAGGATAAAAATAGGATTATTCAATTATCTAAAGATATTATTAGTTATTATAATTCTTTTAACTCTTTAGACTCTACTCCTGCTCAAAAGAAGATATTGGACACACAAATTAAAGTTACTGAAGAAGAATTAAATAATATCATTTATCGTATCTATGGATTATCTGATGAAGAAATAGCTATTATTGATGGCAGTTATCATGAGGGGTTATAGGTTTAAGTAACATGGGTCATGTTGCTTCCAATATTGTTTAAAACTTGTAATTTTACAAACTGACATCAATAATTACCTAGATTCATATGTAAAGACTTAAATAATTAGTTAATCAATTAATTAAATAACTAGGTGTTTATTATGGCAATTTTAACTATTGAAGTATTAAAGAAATTAATCGAAAACATACCAAATGACTATACTGTGGAATATGATAAGGAGGTTACCATTGTTCCGATAGAAGATAAGGTTGAGATTGATATTGGTGGGAAAAGGATTATTTTTAAATAGCTAATTTTTATTATTTTTACTTATTTATCATGTCATTAACTTAATTTTTTTTATAATTTATTTATTATTCTTATTCTTATTAAAATAATAATTTTATTGCGTGTTTTTTTATATAATTTGATTTAATGCCGTATTATTTTTATTACATCATTCCATTTAAAAAATATATATTTGTTTTCATCATTCCATATTTTCGGTGATAGACAAAAATCGGTTTGTTTGTTCCATTAATCATGATTTCTTCAAGCTCATCGTCCTGAATTAATGGGTCTATTTTGCCATATCCGATTATGTCCTGGAGCAGCTTGTGTGATAGGTTATCAAGATATTCATTGGTAATACCATTATTTTGGTTGTCCTGAGTTAATCTTACAAATAAAAAGTTTTTAATGTCATTTAATAGTTTAGTTTCATTTGGCTGGAAATTTTCACCGGATGATATTGCCAAATCAACTAAATTTTCACGAAGCTCTCTTAACAGAACTTTTTCTTTTTGACTGTAATTTTGTTTAATGATGTCATATTGCGGTATAATCTCATTATTGCTCATATTTTTCACCTTTAAGGATTTTTATCCTATTTCTAAATTAGTAATACTAATTTATATATTTTTTATTACTTTAGAAATCATAATAACTGTCATAAATCAATATTAAACCATCAAAGCAATTGTGGTGTGGTTCTATCATGGATATTGATGAAAAGATTAATTCTCTAAATGAATGTGAAAACTGCAAAGACATTCAAATCAAAAAGTTTTCCCCTCTAAAGGATTTAATAAATTTCGATGATTATGATGCAGATTATATGAGGTGCAGTTGCGGAAAAAGACCATTGGATGTGGTAATGAGTCATATTTTAAAGATAATGATTGAATGCGATATCGTTCCGGAAAATGCAACTCTCAGACGCAATTCGCCAGTGCCTTTGTGCGATTTTTATTTCAGCAGTCTAAACCCTCAATTTATTCAAGAAAATACATTAATTTTACTTCATCCCGATTTTACAAAAGAGGTGGCCTTAAAATTAACTGATGAAGTTCCAGAAGTAAAATGCGTTTTGAAGGGAAGTCCAAGAAGTGTAGTGGGGCAGCTAAATAAGGATTCCCAAATCAGTCATTTTGAAATTCTTGTTGGCGATGATACGCAGATTAATGTAATGAGGACATTGCTGAATGAAAAGCTAGTTCTAGTTAAAAATCAATCAAAACACCACATTGAAGTTGCCATGACCACGGAAGATAAGTTAGTAAGGCTCCATAATTATTTAAACAACAATAACATTAAAAATGGAATAGCAATTGATGGGATGTGCGGTTTGGGTGCACTTGGAATCTATTTATTGAAATTCGGGTTTGAAAAAGTAATCTTTAATGATATAAACCCTGAGATGATTGAAGCGCTAAAATATAATCTTGAGATAAATGGCATTCATGACGGATTTGAAGTTCACAATGAATCTTTTGAAAATTTGGATGTGGGTCATGTGGATTTATGTGTCATCGATGCATTTCCAGGGGAGGATGTTTCTCAAATCAATGAAAAGGCAGAAAAAATTGCTGATAATGTAGTAATTATCTAGCTATTTTAATCAGCTTCTTTCAAAGTCTTTTCCATTCAAATAAACATCTGCATATAGATGACAATAGCGGGAATAATTAAAATTCCCATCAGATGAGATTTTCCAACGCCAATATAGTGGGGCAGCATTCCCATTGCAGTGGAGGTAATCAAAGCTAGAGTCATATAGCCGATAGGTGCATTGTAATAAAGAATGAAAATGTACAAAATCAATATCTGAAGCAATATCACTCCAATCGATAATTTCTTATAGTTAACGCCACTCATTAATCTGGAAAAAGAATCGCCTAATTTTAAAGATAATACTAAGGAAACGGAAACAGCCACTAAAGATGCAAATATGAAAATGGCCAAGTGGTTGATGCTCATTTCAGAGATTAAATAGGACATGTATACTGCTATTCCACTTCTGGGATTTCCGATAATGTAAATCGCAATCAATGAAAAAAGGCAATCCGAGACATTCAGTCCGGATGTTGCCAGAAGAAAATTAACTGTATCGTCATCGTCATTGTCATTTGTACCGCTTGCGGCCTGCGCTATCACTGTTCCCTGCGCCGGTCCAAAACCTGGAAGAAATCCTAAAATGGCGCCTGTGATTCCTCCTGCAAAGATGCTTTTGAACTTGCTAAAATCGATGTCAAGTTCATAAAAGGGATTTTGATGAGGTATTGTCGATGAATCGTTTAGACTGAATAATATTGTACTTATTCCAAAAAGGCCTGAAAATGTGCACATCAACGTTACGCCTGACGAGATGGGGGTTTGAAAAATTATCCATCCTAGGATTCCGGATAGTGCAAACAATAGAAGCGACCATAAGAAATCTCTAAAGCTCCTTGTTAGGTTGTAAGTTAGATAAACGGATGCAACAAGGAGTATAATCCATGTGAATGGTTTTGTAATGTCATGAAGCATTGGTAAAATCAGCGCAAAAGCCGGAAGCATTAGTATTGTAACAATTATCGCTCCAAAACCCCCAACTGAAACGATTCTTATAACTTCTTTTGATCTTCCTTGTAAAACCATTCTGTGCCCTGGAAGTATTGATGTTGCGGTGCCTTCCTGCGGAACTCCCAAAAGCATTGATGGCACAAATTCGATTAAGGCATGGGCTATTGACATTGAAACCATTAAAACGCAAAGGAATTCTGGAGATAGGAATGTTAAAAGAAAAGTTGATGATGCAAATAATATTGCTCCTGCCGTGTTGACATGTATTCCAGGTATCATTCCTGTCATGGTGCCGATTAATATGCCTATGAAACAAGCAATAACTAACTCTATCATAGCTATTAATTATTTAAACTATAATTTAAACTTTGTTGAAGCTAAAATAAAGTATTTACTTGATTAAATAAAATTGCACTAATGCTATAAGATTATTATAGTTGAGTAAATTTAAAAATTTAAATAGGGGTTGTAACAAATTATACACATCAAACATTAGGTGGTTTATATGGACAAAAAAATAATTATCCTATTTCTCATTGTGGGGACTTGTTTTGTATTAGCAGGTCCTGCTTTTGCAAAGGAAACTGTTAAAATTGACATAACCGCTGAAGATTATGGCATTGCAAATAATGGATATATTGTAATTAAACTTGTTGATAGCGATGGAAATCCTATTAATACTAATGGAAAAATCAATTACACCATTACTGATGAGTATGGTAATTACAAATGGACTTATAAATCCTATAATGGTGAAATTAGATTAAAATATCCTGATGGAAAATATAAAGTTGAAGTAAAATTCGATGGAACTAGCAAATATAAAAGTGCTAGAATAACCCAATTCATTAATGTCAAAAGCAGTGTCTTCGATCCTTATACATATTATGAAGATCATAATTGGGGTTTGGACCAGGAAATGGATGATTATTTTGATTATAACTATTGGGATGAAGAAATCTATGATGATGCTTCAAACTATGACGGAGAATGGTACTAATTTTTTTTTTAAAAAAAAGAGATAATGGTGTTTATGATTGGAGAGTTATAAACACCGACTTGTATTTTGGAAAATATTGGCAGATAATTTTCCGATATTAAATTAGAAAATTGTGAAAAGCTAATTTAATATTTATATGTTTTTTGGAGATTGTATTATTATTGACTAATAATATGTTTTGTTAAGTGATTTTTTTAGGCATGCCTAAATATATGTCACTTGTATTAAAGTTGGTTGTCATAGTATATAAATGTTTCTAAATTTTTAGGTGCACCTAAATTTTTAAAAACATTCCATCGAAAAAATAACTATTGTTATATAACAGTTAGTATATTTTACTATTTAAATGTTATTATTTAGGTAGGATTAAATATTTAAATAATATAAAATTAATAATATAGTCTGTTTAGGTAAACCTAATTTTTTAGCAATTTTAATCGTGCTTCAATAGGTTAAATTAAAATCGGAGAATAGTTAATGAGGGAATTAATAGTCGGATTGGCAGGAAACCCTAATGTGGGTAAAACTACTGTATTCAATCGATTAACTGGGATGCGCCAGCATGTAGGCAACTGGCCTGGAAAAACTGTCGAGAGAGCCGAAGGCCATTTCAAACATGGGGATTATAATTATGATATTATCGATTTGCCGGGCAATTATGCATTGAGCGCACATTCCATAGAAGAAATCGTATCAAGAGATTTCATTGTCGATGACGATTCTGATGTAATTATTAATGTAGTTGATGCAGCTAATCTGGAACGTAATTTGTATTTAACAGTTCAGATGATGGAATTGGGCGCCAATTTAGTATTGGCCATTAACATGAATGACTTTGCAAGGAAAAAAGATCACATCATTGATATGGATTTGATGAGTGAACTTTTAGGATTCCCTGTCATTGAAATAAATGCTAAAAATGGTGATGGATTCGATGAATTATTGACTACCGTTGAAAAATTAGCTGCAAATCCGAAAGATACAAGCGAAAAATTAGCCTATGGTAACGACATTAAGGGTCATTTAATGGATTTGCAATCATTGATTGAACAGGACGACGGTTTATTGGATGTTCCTTCAGTTTGGACTGCAATAAAATTATTGGAAAAAGACACAATTGTAATTGAAAAAGTGCAGAAATCTTCAAAAAGCTCAAAAATATTTGCCGAAGTAGATAAGGTAAGCACACATCTTCGTGATGTATATAAGGAAGGTCCAGAAGAAGTCATCGCAAATGCAAGATATGCATTTATCGGTGGTTTAATGGCCGAAGCGGTAAAAAGGCCCGCTGTTGAAAAGGAAACAACTACTGATAAGATTGATAAAATTGTAACTAACAGGATTCTAGCCCCTTTCATATTTATTATTATCATGTGGGCAATGTTTCAATTAACATTTACAATTGGAGCGCCCTTCCAGAGTATGATTAAACAGGCATTCGCAGCATTGTCTGCATGGGTAGGCACATTCCTTGGCGGAGGTTTGTTGTCATCATTGATTTGTAACGGTATTATTGGAGGGGTAGGTGGTGTTCTTACTTTCTTGCCAATAATTATTCTAATGTTCTTGTTTTTAAGTATTTTGGAAGATTGCGGTTACTTGGCAAGGGCCGCATTTACATTGGATATTGTTATGCACAAAATTGTAGGACTTCACGGTAAAGCATTCATTCCAATGATTTTAGGTTTTGGTTGTGGTGTACCGGCTATTATGGCAACAAGAACCATGGAAAACGAAGGAGACCGTATGCTCGCCATGATGCTTGTTCCGTTTATGTCATGCACTGCCAGATTGCCGATTTATGCTATTTTCATTGGCGCATTTTTTACAGAAAATCAGGGGCTAATGCTGGTTTTAATTTATGTGTTGGGAATTGTTGTTGCGCTCATTGTAGCAGCTATCCTTAAGAGAACAATGTTTAAAGGATTGTCCACACCATTTGTTATGGAACTCCCAACTTATAAGGTGCCGTCCCTAAAGGGCATATTATTGCATACCTGGGAGAAAGTGAAAGGATTTCTGAAAAAAGCAGGTACTATTATTCTTGTTTGCTCAATTGTATTATGGCTTTTGCAGCATATATTTCCGTGGGGAGGAACTGATCCTCAGATGAGTCTTTTAGGCACCATTGGTAATGTTCTTGCTCCGATATTCGCACCTTTAGGATTTGGAACTTGGCAGGCTGCTGTGGCCATTATTGCAGGATTGAGTGCTAAGGAAGTTGTTGTTTCAACATTCGGAACCCTTGCAGGCATGGAAGGTAATGATAAGGAAGGCATTACACGTTTAATACAGGATACATTCACGCCATTATCTGCATTTTCTTTCATGGCCTTTACTTTACTATACACTCCTTGTATAGCAGCTATTGGTGCAATCAAACAGGAAACTAACAGTTATAAATGGGCATTGACTATGTGTGGGATTACTTTGGTAACCGCTTATGTTGTTTCATTCTTAATTTACAATGTTGGTTTATTGGCAGGATTCGGATAGTTAGAATTGCAGTAAAAGTGGAGTCCTCCTATTTAAATTCCAAGGGATGATGGAAATCAGATTTATCCATTTTTCATTTTTTTTTAAATTTTTAGTCATAACTAAATATTTATATACTTAGTATTACATAGTATAATCAAGGAATTTTTAGCAATGCCTAAAAATTGATTTTTTATATTAAAGGTGATATTATGAAAACCTTAAAGGATACTAAGCCAGGCGAAACCGTAACTTTGGTGAAATACCATGATTCCGGTGATGTTGATTTAAGAAGGCACTTGTTAGGTATGGGTTTTGTTAAAGGAGCTAAAATTACTGTTAAAAAAGTGGCCACTTTAGGTGACCCTATTGAAATGAGTGTTAAAGGATATGATGTTTGTCTTCGCAAAGAAGAAGCTGAAAACATTGAAGTGGAATAACTTCAATTTTTCATTTATTTTTTTTAAAGTAATTTTATTCACGGTATAATATGAAATGTCGTATGTGCGGTTTTGAATTTGATGAAACTACCTTGGAAAATCGGGGATGTTCCAGTTGCGGAAAACACGGTTGTAACAGTATTCATTGTCCTAACTGTGGTTTTGCAAACTCTCCAGAGCTAGAAGATGAATTTGAGTTTATTGTAAAACTCAAAAATAAAATCAAAAATAGAAAAAAATCTACAAATTAATTCTTTGCCGCTTTTAATATCTCTTCAACGGCTTCGTCAATACTTAGCTTTTCAGGATCGACATCCAACCCTTTTTCTTTTAATTTATAAAGTACTTCAGTTGTTACTGGCGCTTTTAGATGAGCTTTTTTCAATAATTCCTTATCGGAAAATATTTGATGTTTATCTCCCTGTGCAATTATTTCACCATGGTATAAAACAAATATCTTATCTGCAAATCCGTTCACCATCTCTATATCATGTGAAGAGATAACGATGCTCATTCCTTCATCGTTTAAATCGTTAAGGATATTCAATACTTTATCAACACCTTCAGGGTCGAGTCCTGCAGTAGGCTCATCAAGTATCATTATTTCTGGGCGCATTGCAATGATTCCAGCAATCGCCACTCTTTTCTGTTGGCCTCCGCTTAAATGGTGAGGAGTTTTTTCTTCAAAGCCACTCATTCCAACCATTTCCAGAGATTCCTTGATTCTTTTTTCAACTTCATCATACTCAAGACCTAAGTTCATAGGTCCAAATGCAACATCCTCCTTAACGGTTGGCGCAAACAGTTGGTCATTTGGATCTTGGAATACTATTCCTACTTTTTGCCTTACTTCAAGCAGTTCGTCACGTTCAAATACGATTTTTTTGCCGTCTATTTCAACATGTCCGGATGTGGGTTCTGTTAAGCCGTTAAAGTGAGAAAACAATGTTGATTTACCGGCACCATTAGGTCCCATAATGGCTATTTTTTCTCCTTTCTTAATTTTAATGTTAACATTTTTCAATGCTTGAGTACCATCAGGATATGTAAAAGTTAAATTCTTAGTTTCGAGATGTATATGTTCCATTATTTCACCTAATTAATTCCTAAATTTTTTCCAAAGTAACCTAATTGTCCGCTAAACTTATATATGATAATTTCAAGGACAATTACAATAATAATTATTGTTAATAAATATAAATAATCGCTTTTTTCAGGGGATTTTTTTTCATCAAACATTTCAGAGGCATCTGAAAAACCACGGCTCACCATACTTCTGTGAACACGCTCTCCCTGTTCATAAGCTTTTAAAAACATCATGCCTATTGTATATCCCACTTGTTTGACTCTCCATTTATAGGGGGTGGTTGTACCGTGAATGCTGAAATTTCTTGCTTTTTGACTTTTACGAATTGCTGCAAGTTCATCAACAAATAAAAATAAAAATCTAACCATAATTGATAAAATCATTGCCAAGTCTCTAGGCATTTTTAATTTTCTAAAGGAGCTGGCCATTTCCTGTAAGGGGGTTGTTGATGAATATATTATGATTGCAGTTAAACAAACAATCAGGCGAACAAATAATAAAATTCCCCAATTCAAACCGCCGTCAGTAATAGTTAACCAGGAATATCTCCAAATAACGTTTCCAGGTTGAATAAACGGTTGGAATATGATGACTGCTCCACCAAAAGGAAGCAACATTAATAATCTTTTAAAAGAATCAACATATGATAAATCAGCTAGTTTAAGAATGATTAATAAAAGTATTTCTAATATTATCGGTGTAAAAAGTTCCTGTGAAATAACACATACTACAATTATAAAAATAGTGGAAATTAGTTTAATTCGCCCTTCCAAATTATGTATCGGACTATCTTTTGATGCCAAATCATCAAATCTCATTATTTGTGTTATATCTACCATGGTTATCTACTAATATAATATTAAAATTAGTTATATATTATTATTTTCATTATTTCATTTATTTCTAAAAAAAGGAAAAAAATAGAAATTAAATTAATTTAATTTCTACTTCTAACGATTGCTGCAACGCCATACCCTGCTACTAATGTAACTATTGTACCCAGCACTAAGGCTACAATTTGCAATACTTGGTTTTCAGGGTCATTTGCAAATGCATAATCTGGGAAGATTGCACCTGGTATTCCCTTGATCTCTTCAATTGAGAAATCTTCTGGAAGTCCAGAGTCTTCTGCAGATTTTTCAAGACCATCTGGATCTGGGGATGCAATAAACGGTGAAAGACAGCAAATTACAATACAAATGACAACTGCTACAACAATTAAATATGTATCTTTTTTATCCATGTTATGCATCTCCTTCGCTTTTATTCCAGGCAAGTAAGTCTGGTCTGAATTTATCTAAGGCTACAAGAACAATGACAGTTAATACTGCTTCAATTATTCCAATGAAGAAGTGGTATAATACCATTGATGGAATACCAACATTTGCTGGGAATGTTCCTGCGATAGCCATTTCGATAGCACATGCTAAAGCAGCAAGCACAGTAGCTAACCATGCTCCAACACCTGCTGCGGCGTATTTTCCAATTATTCCTTTAAGTCCTTTAAAGGTGTATAATCCAACGCATCCTCCTACAATCGCCATGTTTAACACGTTTGCTCCAAGAGCAGTAATTCCTCCGTCTCCGAAGATTAATGCTTGGATTAATAATACTACTGTAAATACTAAAACAGCAGCTTCCGGCGCGAGGAATACAATAGCTACAAGAGCTCCTCCAACCATGTGTCCACTTGTACCGAATGGAATTGGCATGTTCATGGACATGATTGCAAAGATACCTGCAGCGAGAACAGCTAAAAGAGGTATACGTTTTTCATCTAAGTTAGATCTAGCCCATTTCACAGAGAAGTATAATGCAACTATTAATATTACATAGTAGATTAAACATTGTGCAATAGGTATAAATCCGTCAGGTATATGCAATTAAATTCCTCCATTTCTCTTAAAGTAATACTTTTTTAAAATTTGCTTATAAAGAAGTATTACTTTTTTTCATTATTTTTTCTTATTTCTATTAGTATCAAGTTATCTAAGAGTTTTATTAAGTTTTATGGTTAATAAATCCTATATTGTCCTTGACATTTAATATTTTAAAAGAATAACTATATATAAATGTTATTAAAGTAATACAAATTAGTATTATTTATATATATTAGTATTACTCGATTTTGAAAATTGAGTTTAATTTCTTTATTTTAGTGTTATAAAAAATTGGTTAGGATGACTATTTAATAGCATAATTGTATTTTAATATTTCAAATCTAATTTTCTGCTTTTTGAATGGTGTATCTTAAATTTAATGGCGAAATTGTAATAAAAAATCTAAAACATTGCTTGTGGATGATAATCATTCAGGATTCAATCGAAAAAGGGGAAAATGAGATTCATTAAAGTAAATGTTGCAGTGCGGATTACTGAAATAATTAATTAATGGAATTTAACTTGGATTAATCTTCGTAAATGGCGCCTACTGGACATACATCAACGCATTCTCCGCAGGAATCGCATTTATCATTGTCAATAACAATTGTAAAGGCTTTTTTCACAATCGCTTCTTCCATACAAACATCAATACAATCTTCACAGACTCCGCATTCTTCCATATCTACCTGCAATTAATTCACCTTTTAATTTTTTATAGATTATATCTATTTATGGTCTTAAATGTTTATATAGTTTGTTAAATAATATAATATAGTATATTTCATAGTTTTGCTTAAAATTCTTTAATAAGGGTAACCTTTATATATTATGTTAGCAAATATTAATAGTGTATGCAAGGGTGCCCGAGCGGCCAAAGGGGGAGGACTTAAGATCCTCTGGTATAGGCCTTCGAGGGTTCGAATCCCTTCCCTTGCACTTTTTATACTTTTTGATTAATTTATAATTCCTGATTGTGCTTTAGTGGCTCAGCTGGTAGAGCGCCACCTTGGTAAGGTGGAAGTCGGGGGTTCGAATCCCCCCTAAAGCTTTCAACTATTTTTTTATAATTTATCTAAAAGGGCAACTTATTATTTTAAATACTTGAAATTATAATATTAATTAGAAATATATGAATTATTTTTGAAGGTGAAAAGAATGAATTATAAAAAGTTAATGCTCGTTGGTGCGGTATCAGCATTTGTTGCTATTTTAACTTCCGTTTTAGGAGTGGCAGGTACAATTATAGGTTCAGTTATTTCATCTGTTCTTTATAATATGCTTTCTGAAGCTTTAGAAAAACCTGTATCAGAAGCCGAATTCAAACATGATTTTGAATGGGATCTTGCCTATGTGTTCCCATTGGCAGTAGTGGCTTTAATTCAATTGCTATTGATTTTCGCTTTATTATCCGAATCCGGATTTTTACCTTACACATTTGTCAATGTTTACCTTTCAATTCAGGATTTGGCAAATAATAATTTATATAGGATTTTAGGATTTGCAATGCTTATTATTAGTGCATATCCTTTAGTATTAAAACCGGAATTTGTTAAAAAAGAACATGGCATCCTGTTAGTTTTTGTTGGTTTGATCTTTTTGGCAAGGGGTTTTGTGGATATGGGAAATCCAATTACAGATATGTATGGTGGAATTTTTTCCCGTTTTGATTTGCCGATAGCTATATTGGCATTTCTAATAATTGTATTTGTCATTTTAAGAATTTTAAATTCTGCAAAAAGTTCTGAAAAAGAATTTAAAGTAACTAAGAAACATTTTACTGAAGAAGATTCCAAACCAAAACAAGTTTATAATGCTATTCATTCAAATAAAGACAAGGCCCTTAATAATAGGTATGTACGAAATATTAGAGTAAAAAATCCAATAAAGTCAAGTCCAGATACTCATCATGGGAGTTCAAAACCTCTCAACAATCAAAGAAGGTCAAATGTGGAATTTAAAAAGAAGGTTGTCGGAGGGAATGATTCTCCGGGATTCAATAAATCTTCAAATAACATTCATTTCGAATCTAATGATTTGTTGGATGACTTTAAAAAATAGATGGTAAAATGAGTAAAAAAGATAAAACATTAAAAGACATATTGGATTTTATTTTATATGAAAATCCTTCCACTCAAGATGAAATTGCAGAGAAATTAGGAATTTCTAGAAGGTATGTCACTCAGCTATTGCAACCTTTAGTTAAAGACGGCACAGTAAAGAGAGCTTATATGATTGATTTGAAGAGCTATGAAAAATTCACGGAATCTTTAGATGATTATTCCATCTCAAAAAATAGCACAGGCAATGTTTTATTGAATGACATGCTGGCAAACATGGCCAAACATGTTCACTCCCAGCTTGAATCTTCATTCAATGCTGTTCTTGATTATGATGAAGATTTGGCAAACAAGGCATTAGAGATGGATTTCACCACCAATAACATGGTTGAAAAAATCAGAACTTCTGTTGAAACCATTTTAAACATTAATAAACATTCTGAATTCTCAAAATATTTGCTTTATAATGAGATTGCATATGATTTGGAACGTATTGGGGATTACTGCGGCCATATTGCGAAATTTGTAATTAATGATATTTATGAAATTGACGATAATGTCTTGAAAAAATTAAAAAAGATGTATAAGACTTCTCAAAGCATGATTCGTTTGGCAATGAAAGCGTTCATTGAAAACAGGACAGAGCTTAAAGAGGATTTAATGGAATTGGAAGATTCAATTCATATTTTACAAGCAAAATCCATTAATCTGATAGCAACTCAAATGGCTGAAAGTTCATTCGATGAAAAGGAGCGTTCAAACTATTTCATATACCTGTTTAGAGTAATCAAGGCATTTGAAAGAATCGGAGACATTTCTGTTGAGATGATGGATGTTGCCATTGAATTTCATGAGAATATCCCGAGGCCCACCACTCCAAGGACTTTCAGATAATCATTCATCAAATATTCTGGTTGTGGCATGCCTGTCTGCCCAGCATTGTATGCAAACACCAATAGGAAGTCCTGCAGTATGGGTATGTGCTTTTAAGATTTTCACATCTAATGCAGTAGTTTTGCCGCCCAGTCCCATAGGGCCGATTCCGGAGGCATTAATTTCTTTTAATATTTCTTCTTCCAATTTCGCTATTTCCGGATCAGGATTTCTTTCGCCTATCTTTCCAAGCAATGCTTTTTTACCAAGTTTTAGACATAGGTCTGATGTTCCACCTATTCCAACACCAATAACTGTTGGAGGACATGGTTTTCCTTTAGCTTTAAGGACGGATTCAACAACAAATTCCCTTATTCCTTCAATTCCTTCAGCTGGAAGGGCCATTTTTAAGGCATTATTGTTTTCTGATCCGAATCCTTTAGGCAAAATGGTAATTTCCAGATAGTCTTCATCAATCAGTTCAATATCGATTGGAGGGATGTAATCCCCAACGTTAATGTTGGTGTTTTCACGGGTTAGGGGGTCCACAATGTTCGGCCTGATTGGAATCTCTTTTGTAGCCTTCTTTATTCCTTCTTCAATTCCTTCACGCAAATCTTCAACTTCAACATTACCCATCTTCACAAAAACAACCGGCAAACCTGTATCTTGACACATCGGAATGCCTTTTTCTTCCGCAAGTTCAATATTTTTTAAAATAGCTTCAATATTTAGTTTGGCAAGGTCGTGTTCTTCTATTTTAAGAGCATCTTCAAGTGATTTTTTCACATCATCACCTAAAACAATGACGGCTTGCTTGTAAAGTTCATAAACAGTATCTTTAATAATATCTTTGGAAATCAAAATAAAACCCTATAACATTTAATTAATCTTATTTTTGATTTTAAAATATTTAAATTTTAATTATATGGATGGGACAAACATCTACACATTCCATACATTGTCTACATTTGTCTTTGTTTAAGGTAATGGCTCCGCCCAATACTTCAAAGGCATTTTCGTTACATATTAAAATACATGGCGCTTCTGATGGTTGGCAATGCATACAAAATAAAATAGGAGCGTCAACATTTGGTGTTTGTTGACAGCTTCCACAGGTTGTACATTCTGTACAATTTCCTATATTATACATAATTCTTTATTATTCATCTAAAACAAGTCTAGCTCTAGCTTGACTTGTAATAACATGGACAAATCCACCTTTGCCGCTGTTAGGTTCATATAATCCGGCCATTTTGGCAAGATATTTTTCTTGATTTTTAGCTCGGATTTTCTCAGGATCAGCAACACTGATGGCTCTTTTAGTACATGCTTTTATGCATGCAGGTCCTTCTTCTCTGTCAGCACAGAGGTCACATTTTTCAGCAACTTTGGCTTGGAAAGTCATTGCACCAAATGGGCAAACCATTACGCATAATCCGCAGCCAATACATTTTTCGGTATCGACACCGTCATCGGTTATTGCATCGGTCGGACAGATTTTAATACATGGTGCACTTTCACAATGTTGACATACAATGGAATAAAAGGAAGAATCATGTTCTATTATTTTTATCCTACTCGCTTTATGGACTGATGCGCACATGTTTTCACAATTAAGGCATCCGTCACATAAATTGTTGTTTACAACAATACTTTCCATTGTTTTCCTCCTATAAACCTAGTTCTTTACACTCTGCATCGACATATTTTTGTATTTTTTCAATGTGTTCTTCATCTAAGTGTTTGAATCTTTTTTGTGGTGCTAAATATTCTTTAACAGGTTTTCTTTCTTCTGGTCTGTATGTAATTTCAAATTCACCATTTTCGATTTCATATAAAATCCAAGATCCAGTTTCAACAGCTAATCTACCCATTTCGATAGTCTTTTCAGATGGATATCCCCAACCTGTAGTACATGGTTGTTGTAAGTGGATGTATGCAGGACCATCAATTGAAGCTGCTTTTTTCACTTTGTTGACATAATCTTCAGGATATGCGATTGATGCGGTTGCTACATATGGAATTCCATGAGCGGCCATAATCATTGGCATATTCTTTTTAGGTCTGTCTTCTCCAAAGCTGGCAACACCTTTTGGGGAAGTAGTGGTACTTGCACCGTATGGTGTAGCTCCACTTCTTTGAATACCGGTATTCATGTACGCTTCATTATCATAACATATGTAGAGCATGTTGTGTCCTCTTTCCATAGCTCCGGACAATGATTGTAAACCAATATCTACAGTACCTCCGTCACCACCAAAAGCAACAACATTTACATCATCTTTTCCTTGAATTCTCAATGCACTTTCTACACCGGATGCCACTGCCCCGGAGTTTTCAAATGCAACATGTATAAATGGGACTTCCCATGAGGATTCTGGGTATGGGGTGGTCATAACTTCAAGACAACCAGTAGCAGAAATAGCTACAGTGTTTTCTCCTAAAGCATTAAGAGCTAATTTTACAGCAATGGATGCTCCACAACCAGCACAGCCTCTGTGTCCCGGTGCTAATAAATCTTTATCAGGTATATCTACCATATCTATTCCTCCTTAAGTCCAATCCATGTGACATCTTTTTCAGGTACTTTGGTTTTTTCATAAGCTTCTATGATTGAATCTGGGGTAATGTCTCTTCCACCCAAACCTGCGATAAATCCATAAATTTCCTTATCGATTTTTACTTTCATGTCAGCATATAATGCTCCACCAATTCCAAATGAGAAGTTTTTATCAATAACAGCTATTTTTTCACAATTTGCCACTGCTTCGTTAATTGCTTCAACAGGGAATGGTCTGTAAGCTCTAATTTTAAGTAAACCTACTTTTTCACCTTTTTCTCTTAATTGGTCTACTATTACTCTAATAGTACTGCAAAGTGATCCCATTGCAACAAATATTATTTCCGCATCTTCAGTTTTGTATGCATCCACAAGACCATATTTTCTTCCGAATATTTCCGCGAATTCATCACAAGTTTCTTGGATTACGTCAAGTGAGTTGTCCATAGCAACTTGCATTGCGTATCTTGCTTCAGTATAATAATCTGGGTCTGCAAAGTTACCGATTGACATTGGCTCTTTTGGATCAAGGAATGCATGTTCCGGAACATATGGAGGTAAGAACTTGTCTACACTTTCTTGATCTGGAATTTCTACAGGTTCAACAGTGTGTGTTAAAATAAATCCATCTAAACATACCATTGACGGAAGTAAAACATTAGGATTTTCTGAAATTTTGTAAGCCATTAAAGTTGTGTCCAATGCTTCTTGAGCATTTTCGACATAAATTTGCAACCAACCTGCATCTCTTTGCGCAATTGAGTCTTGTTGGTCATTCCAAATATTTAATGGTGCAGAAATTGCCCTATTTGCATCCGCTAAAACGAATGGGGTTCTCATACCTGCTGCAGCATATAAAATTTCATGCATTAACATTAATCCTTGTGAAGATGTTGCTGTAAATACTCTTACTCCAGCACCACTAGCTCCAACAGCAGCACTTATTGCACTGTGTTCTGATTCTACTTTAACATATTTAGCATCAATTTTTTCATCAGCAACATATTGTGCTAAGTATTCTGAAATTGTAGTTTGCGGAGTAATTGGATAAACAGGAATAACTTGTGGTTTTGCTAATCTAACAGCTTCTGCAACTGCTTTATTTGAGGTCATTACTTCTTTTACCATTTCATCACTCTCTCTATTCTTTTACCATTTCGATTGCATCTGAAGGGCATTCGTGTGCACAAATTCCGCATCCTTTACAGTAATCGTAATCGATATCATGTTGTTTGTTTACACTGGCATCTGGACAGAATAAAATGCAGTTGTCACAATCAATACATTTTTCCTTATCTAATACAGGTTTAAATGTTCTCCAGCTTCCAGTTTTATTATTTCTACTATTACCTGGGTTTTTAATTACACATCCTATAGTTACCATCATAACCACCATTTATCCCATATCATAAGCTTTTTTAGTAGCTTCTACATTTAGCTCTCCAACTTTTCCAGGGAATGTTTCTTTAATCACTTCAAGAAGTGAATCAATTGTCACTGCTTGGGTTTTCTTAGCAAAATATCCTAAAATAATAGTATTCACGATGTTACGGCCTAACATGTCTAATGCAATTCCTGTTGCGTCAATACTGTAGACTTCATGTTCTCCACTGCCTTCAAATTCAGTAGTGTTTATGGTTACTTCAGTATTGTCTTTAATTCCAGAAAATACATCTACCACATTTAATAATCCATCGTCTAAAACAAGTACATAATCTGGATTATATACTTGGTATCTTAAATCAATTGGCTTATCATCAATTCTTGTGAAAGCCATAACTGGAGCTCCTCTACGTTCAACTCCAAAGAATGGAAAAGCTTGGGAGTAGTTACCATCTTTAAATGCTGCTTTAGCTAAAATTTCAGCAGCTGTTACGGCTCCTTGTCCGCCTCTTCCATGAAAACGAATTTCAATCATTAATTTTCCTCCATATATTTATCATGTATAATCATTATAAATTCCAAAATATATAAATCTTATGTTTATTTCTAATTATTTAAGAAATTTGTTTAAATTATTTTATTTAAGTGGATTGTTTTTTGTTAATTTTTTCAATAAAGCCTTATTGTTACTTCATATTAATTAATATGGCTTGTAATAAGTTTTTTTAAACAAATTTTTTCTAAAAGATTTAATATAACTTAATTCATATAATAATTTAATAGTGACTTTAATTGAATGGTTATTATGAACGTTTTGATTATTACTGGCAACTTAGCATATCCTTTAATTAAGGAAGTAGTTTCTGATTCGAAAGATAACATTATTGTACATGTGGCTGAAACTCAAGTAGCGGCATTTTTAACTCCTAGACAAATTATTAAAGAAGTTAAAACTCATTTTAATGATAAATTGGATGAAATAGATTTGATTTTGGTCCCAGGATTAATTAAAAAAGGCACTAGGGAAATTACTAAGGAGTTGGGAATTCCAACATTTAAAGGATCAACGGACGGCGCTGATCTCGCAATGGTTCTAAATTTAATAGGCAACATTACTTTATCTGAGGATAAACCTGCTGATAAATTAATTGAAGAGGAAAAGAGAAAAGAAGCAATCAAATTCATTGAAGAGTTTGAAAACGATGAGGAAAATATTGAAGAACTTCTCAAAAAACCAAATAATATCTTAATAAGAAACCTCCCTGTCGGTGAGGATTTCCCGATGAGGGTGCTTTCTGAAATTGCAAACGCCCCATTCTTATCAAAAGAAGCTTTAATTAACAAATGCCAGTATTTTGTTGATTCTGGAGCAGACATGATAGATATCGGTATGGCTGCAGGTGAAGATTTTTCAGACAAAATCCCAGAATTAATTGAAACTTTAAGGCCAATCGTTGGGGATAGGCCATTAAGCATAGATACTTTAAATGCAAATGAGATTAAAGTTGCTGCAGAGAATGGAATCGATTTTGTTTTAAGTCTTGATTTGGGAAATAACGGTGAAGTTCAAGACATTCTAAAGGAGAAAAACATCCCTGCCGTGTTGCTTCCAACTAATTTTTCTGAAGGTATCTCACCAAAAACCCCTTCTGAACGAGTGGAATCGATGCATCAATTGATTAAGGATACTGAGGGTCTAAAGTATGTTGCGGATTTGATTTTAGATCCGGTTAACAGTTCAAGTATTGTTGAATCAATCATTGCATGCCATGATTTTCATAAGGTAAATCCTGCTCCGATGTTTTTTGGCGTTGGAAATGTAACTGAATTAATGGATGCTGATTCTGGTGGTGTTAATGTACTTTTGGCAGGAATTGGTATGGAACTGGGCGTTAGCATATTGTTCACTCCTGAAGAAAGTGGAAAAACAAGGGGTAGTGTTTATGAGTTGTCCACTGCATCTAAAATGATGTTTTTAGCAAAACACAGAAAATCAATACCAAAAGATTTGGGAATTAATTTAGTTGCTTTTAAAGACAAACATAAAAGAAACGATGTTATTTTAAATGAAAGGGATGGAATTGAAGAAACAAGACTTCAGGAACCTCTAAAATTTGTAAGGGATAAAGCGGGTAGTTTTAAAATTAGCGTTGATTATGGAACTACTGTAAAAGATAGTAAGATTATAGCAACTCATTTTATTAAAAATAAGCCTGATTTAGTAATAATAGGTCAGACAGCTAAAGAAGTATATGAAGAAATCATAACAAAAAAATTAGTTTCAAGAATGGAACACGCAGCTTATTTGGGATCAGAACTTCAAAAAGCAGAAATAGCCATGATTACTGGAAAAGAATATGTTCAGGATTTTGATTTATTCAAAAATCCTGATGAGTTTAAAAATTAGTTTTAATCAAAATCGGCTGAATTAGGTGTGTCTTCGGATTGTCCTGCGTTAGGTTGGTTTCCTCCGCTGGATTGTCCTCCTCCTGAAGAACTTGAGGAACCTTGTCCACCGCTTCCACTGCCAGTGTTACTGCTACCACTTCCAGTTGAACCTGATGAACTGGATCCAGAATCACTATTTGGACTTGTTGATGCCGTATCATTATTTAAGTCAGTATCATCTGTGGTTGTTGTATTGTTCACGACTGTGGTATTGTCATTTGCCAATTTAAATCCAGTTCCAGTAATTATTAGACAGACAAGTGCTGCTAATACAATAAGAATTAATAATACTAGGATAATTGCATTATCTTTTTCCATATTACTTAACCTCCTTGAATAATTAATAATAATATATTAATTGTATAACAATATATACTTAATTAGATAAAATTTATATAAATTTATAATCAATCATATTTTAATAATCAAATTTTTATGGAAGGTTGTATTTTGCAAACAGAAAATATTACTATTAAAGATATTGATAAGTTACTTTTAAATGCAGAATATGTTTCAAATAATGAAATATCCACCACTGTATATTTATCTTTGCTTCTTGGAAGGCCAATGCTTATAGAAGGTCCTCCTGGCGTTGGAAAAACAGAACTTGCAAAAGTGATTGCCGAATCGTTTGAAAGGGATTTCTTTAGGATTCAATGTTATGAGGGAATTACATTCGAACAAATCGTTGGAGAATGGAATTATCAAAAGCAATTGCTGCATCTTGAAGCTGCCAGAAATGACCTAAACACTGAAGAAAAAATATTTGATGAGCAATACTTTATTCAAAGACCTTTGCTTAAAGCGTTTTTAAATGAGAATGATTCCGTATTGTTGATAGATGAGATTGATAAGGCGGATGAGGAAGTGGAAAGTTTTTTACTTCAGGCATTGGGAGAAAAAGAAATCACCATTAATGATTTGGGGACTTTCTATCTTCAAAATGATTTAATTGTTATTTTGACTTCAAATTCACAAAGGTCACTTCTTGATGAAACCAAAGACAGATGTTTGTTTTTATATATTCCTTACCCAAGTGTTGAAAGGGAAATCGAAATTGTCAAATCAAAAATCCCTGAAGCCGATGATGAGATCGTGTCCAAAGTTGTTAAATTGGTTCACAACATACGTAATCTTAACTTAATGAAAAAGCCTTCTGTAAGAGGTACTGTTGACTGGGTCAAATCAGTTTCTAATTTGGGAACTAAAAACATCGATGAATCTTTAGAAAGCAGCATTGGTGTTGCTATCAAAACTGAAAGCGATAAAAAAAGAGTTATTAAAGATATTTTGAATAAACGATAAGATGATTAAAAAGATCGCAAATTTGTCAGCTCAGCTTAGAGAAAAAGGTTTGCCCGTAAGTGTAAGAAGCACGCAAGCGGCTGTTAAAATTTATATGGATTTGGGCGAAGATGATAGGCAACTTTTAAAAACGGCTTTAATGGCAGTTTATGTTAAGGATAGGTATGATATTCCCAAATTCCTCAAGGTTTTCGAAGAAGTTTTTAAAACGGAAGTCGAAAAGGAAGTTGCTAAAGAGCTTGAAAAAGGAACTGCCTATAGAGGTAAGGGACCTAAATCTAATAAATACATCATTAAAAAACAGAATAATGCCTTCCAAAAAGTAAATAAGGAAAAGATCAACAATGAAAAGTTGAAAATGCTTTCTGGCCAACCTCTTCTGGAAGAAGTTAAACAGCTTGAACGTGACGGGGAATTGATGAATAAAGATTTGACCAAATTAAACAGGTTCGACCCTAGAATGCTTGAAATCTGCCAAAGATTAGGTAAAAAGATTGCAAACAAACGTTCAAGAAGAAAAGTCAAATCCACTTCCCATAAGATTGACATGAGAAGAACAATCAGAACAAATCTGAAATATGGCGGGGTGCCGGTTGATTTAGTAAAAGCAAAACCAAGGCCTCACAAAAATGAGCATTTGTTCTTAAATGATATTAGCGGATCATGCGAGTGGATTAGCAGCTGGTTTTTCATGTTAATGTTTTCAGCACAAACTGCATTTAAACGATCCAGAATGTTTGAATTTGACAATAAAGTAATTGAAACAACCAAAGCTTTAAAGGAAGAATATCTCATAGATTCTTTTGTAAAAGTTAAAGATATGAGAGTCAAAAACATGATGGTTCATGGTACATCAGACATGTATTCCGCATTCGGAAAGTTCCAGGAAATGGCAAATATAAATAACAAATCATACATAATTATTTTATCCGATTGCAGGGATTGGGCTGGTCCGAAAGTTCATGGAGTTCCTGCAAGTGTAGGTTTGGTTGAGGAAATGGTGAGGGATTCAAAAAAGCTCATCATTTTAAATCCTGAAGATAGAAATAAGTGGGACGTGGTGGACAGTTGTGTGTCTTTATATGAAGAGGCGGGCGCAAAGGTATTTGAAGTTAATACATTAAACCAGTTGGCACAATTTGTAGAACAGATATAAGGTAATAATATGCAATGCAGTAAATGTGGTAATCCTAAGGTAATTATCAAAAAAGAGCAATCCGGTCAGATATTATGCAAGGATTGTTTCATTGAATCAATAGAAAAAAAGGTTATCAAAACCATAAAAAAAGAAAAATTACTTGATAAGGGAGACAAGGTCCTAGTTGCACTTTCCGGAGGCAAGGACAGTGTTACTACTTTAGAGATATTGGACAGTTTTCGCCAGATGAATATCATAGACATATGTGCCGTAACGGTTGATGAGGGTATAGATAACTACCGCCAGGACGGTGTTGACATTGCCATACGTCATGCTGAAAGATTAGGGATTGAACATAAGGTTGTTTCACTTAAAGAAGAGTATGGCATTACTTTAGATGAGATAATGCAAAGGGAAAATCATAAGGGGTCCTGCACTTACTGTGGCGTATTCAGAAGAACAATTATAAACAAGGTGGCTCGCGAAATGGGTGCCACTAAGATTGCAACAGGACATAATCTGGATGATGAGGTTCAAGCTATAATGATGAATTATTTGGAGGGCAACACCGATAACCTGACAAAGCTAGGTGCAAAAACCGTATCGAATGCAAAAGAATTCACAGTTAAAATTAAACCGTTAAGGGAAATTCCTGAACGGGAAATAGGATTGTATGTTGTTGCAAAGGAATTGGAAGTTCATTTCGACAGTTGCCCTTATGCAATGCAATCATTTAGGGGTGAAGTTTCAGAGGTAATTAATCAACTTTCAGAAAAGCATCCTACAATAAAATATTCGACACTTAGAGGATATGATAAGATAAAGAATGTTTTGAAAGATGAGCTTAAAAAAGATTATTCCCATGGGCGATGTGCTAGATGCGGAGAACCTTCAGCAAATGAATTATGCAAGGCATGTTCATTTTTAGAAGAATTAGGAGTGTGATATGGTGTCATTTATTTTGAAATATAAAAATTTAAACGAAGAAAGAGAAATTCCAAATGAAAATTATTCCATTAAGGACCTGCTTGATGAATTAGAATTATCAGCTCAAACTATCGTTTCTAAACAAAATGGGGAGCTTGTAATTGAAGACACGATTATAGAGGATGGCGATGAGATACAATTAGTCCAAATTATTTATGGTGGTTAAGTGAAGATAAGTTATGAATGCGGGCCTTGCTTTTTAAGACAAGCTAGAGAAGCTTTGGATTTGTCAACTGATGATGAAAATCTTAAAATGGAAATTATGGGGGAGATTTTCGAATATCTCAGCCAAAATTTCAAATCCGGCACAAATTCAAATAGCACAGGATCCACCATGCACGCTTTAATCAAACAGAGAACCGGTTGTGCAGATCCATATCACAAGGAAAAAATTGAAAGCAATAATTTGGCTTTAAAATATCTTCCGGATGTGAAAAAAATATTAGAAGAGGATGATAGCTTAGAAAATCATGTTAAGATTGCCATTATTGGAAATATCCTCGATTTTGGAGCATTCACATTAGATGATGATATTGAAAGCGTCATTAAAAATTCTTTAAAAAAGGATTTGACCATTAAGGACATTGTGGAGTTTGAAAATTCCCTAAAAGCTAATGATAAGGTTTTATATTTAGTGGACAATACTGGTGAAATAGTTTTTGATAAGTTATTGCTTTCAAAAATAAAGGAATATGGCTTGGACATCACCATTGCCGTTAAATCGGAACCTATATTGAATGATGCTTGCATGGCCGAAGCACTGGATGCGGGTCTTGATGAGTTTGGAAGCATTGTTGAGATAGGTGCCGGAACTGTAGGGTATGTCGACAGCAAAATCTCGGATGAATTTAGGGAAATCTTCAACAGTCACAAGTTTGTCATTTCAAAAGGCATGGGAAATTATGAAGGTTTAACGGAAATTGATTTGTCAACAAAAGAGATTTACTTTTTATTATGTGCAAAATGCAATACAATTTCAAGAGATATTGGCGTAAATTTACAGGACATGCTTTTATTTAAGAAATGATTTAGGGATATTATGATTATAGGTTTTATAGGTTTTGGAAAAGTCTCTAAAAATCTTTTTAAATTAGTCGATTCGGATGAGGTGCAATTCATCACATCCTTTGAGAATCGTTCCATTAAGACAGTTGAAAACATTAAGAAAGCAGGTATTGATGTTTTGGATTCATTTAAAGAAGTCGCTATTGAATCTGATATTCTAATTTCTGCAAATTCTCCTAATTCTGCTTTGGATGTTGCAAAATCATATGGAAAATATGCAAAAGGAATTTTCCTTGATTTAAATAACATCTCTCCTGACACCACTTTGGAGATCAACAGTCATGTTGAAAATCTGGTGGATGGGGCAATAATTGGCAAAATCGACTCTGAAAATCCGATTTTATATTTGGCTGGTGAAAAGGCGGATGAGCTATTGTTTTTAAACGATTTTATCAAAACAGAAAAGATAAGCGATAATGTTGGGGATGTGGCCATTTTGAAATTGCTTAGGAGCAGTTACACCAAAACGATATCTGCAGCTTTAATCGAATCATATCATATAGCAAAAAGCCATGATTTGGAAGATGAATTTTTTGATATCTTAAAATTGACTGAAGGTGATGATTTTAGAGAAAAGTCACTTTCAAGAATAAATAACACTTTATATAATTCTAAAAGAAAAAGTGAAGAATTATGCGAAATAATAGATTATTTTAAAGATGAAGATTTAACGATGGCAAAATCGGCATTAAAAAAAATCAGCCAATGATTACCTTAACCTTAAATCCTCTTTTAGCTTTTTTTATACTTCCGCTGACCGGAATGAAATGGGAATCCATAATGTATCTTAGATAAGTTACCTCTAGAGCAGGAAGCCTTAGATTTGTTTTGATTTTTTTGCCTTCGCTTTTGAATTGAACGGAAATTTTGCCGTTTTTGTCAACATACAAATCTGTTGGAATGCCTTCTTTTGTAATCTTTGTCTCGAACTTTGTTAAATTGAGTCCGGCTTCTATTTCAAGGGGTGCATTAACCTCAATGTTTTCTTTTCTAAATTTATCATTTGCTTCACGAGCACGGATGCCTTCATCTCCTTTGCTTGCAACGTACCATGCTCTGTCAATTACCTTTTGAACTTTCTGATTGTCTGGAATTACGCCTTGCGCTTCATAGCTTTTCATCAAATCCATTACTTCTTTTTTTGTAACTTCCATCTCGATTGCACTTATTGCAAGTCTTGTCATGACGGGACCATAATCTGACCTTCTAAATGCAGCCCATATTGATTCAGGGTCTCTATAAACTCTTCTTTTAATTATCTCATTAATCGTATTTCCGTTAAGATAGGCTATTTTTTCAAGATTTCCCCTGGAGTAGGTGTTCATTCGCTTATAGATGTCTTTCCAATTTCTCTTGCCGGGAACTCTTCCAGCATCAATTTCCGATTGCAGGATATCAACAGTAGTCTTTGGAAGCAATCTTTCAACGTCTTTTGTAATTGTCATGTCATTATCGATAATGGATTGCCTTATTAGGCGTCCTGAGTACTTCTCTTTGTTGAACTCTTTAGTAACATGATATTTCAGTTTGGATCCAAGAAACTCATTTATGGCGTACCATCTGATTTCGTTCCTGTTTTTGTATGTTTTTGGCATTCCTACAAAGTTCCCCTCATCGATAAACTTTTGCGCTTTTGATTTGATTTCTGAAAGGGGAATGCTTGCAGAGGTAATGTAGTCAGTCACTCCATCGTCAATCATCTGCTTCAGCCTGATTGGAACGCTATAGGACAGCACCAATCTGTGATGAAGGCCTTCAAAGGATTTTACTTCATCAGCTCCCAGAGCCAAAGCCATTTCACGACGGGCTTCGAAATCAACAAAAAAGGGAGCATGATTTGCACTGAAACCCTTATTGAGATAAACGACCACCTTCTTATTTTCCTCATCAGCCAATTTGCGGGCTTCACTGATTAATTTTTCATGACCTTTATGCACCGGGTCAAAATCTGCACTAATTCCAATCAACATTAACACCAAAAAAGAGAATTGGGATAGATTACCTATCCATTAATTTTAAAATACCGCTTATTACTAACCATATTCCGATTAATATGCCGAGAATAATCGGATTTGAAAGATAAGTTCCGATAATGATATATAATACGCCGAGTATGATTCCAACAATCCCAATATAGAAACCGTATCTTGATGCACGATTATTAATCAATGATGCGACAGCAACGATTATTAACATTATTCCTGCAATATATAATGTGATTTGAGTTAAAAATCCGAGCAGTGCAGGATTAAAGATTAAACCAATACTCAACATCAAAAGCAGGATTCCTAAAATTAAATCCAGTATCGCTCCACTTGTATTGTAGTCAATTATGCTTACTCCAACAACAAGCAGATAAATAGACATTAACAATACTGATAGGCCGATTAAGGAACTTGCCCCAATAAGCCCAAATAATGGGAATGTAATAATTATTAATCCAAGAAGTATAGCCAGTAAACTAACAAATTTAGTTTTCATATTTTCCTCCTATTATTAATTAATAGTTTTAATTATATTAATATAATGGGATATGCTTTATCTCAACAGTGGAACTGTTCATGTCCGAATTATTTTTTTCAGCTAACCACTCGTTTTTGCACTCGCATTCATACTCAATTGGCTTTTGTGTTAAGTTGTTAGCTATTATCATATGTTTTAAATCTTTATTGCATTTTTTACAATTATAGGGACCACGCCTTGAACCGAATCCTGATGTGTCGAGAAGTGCAGGCACATCTAATTCATCTCTAACTGTATTTATGATTTCAATGCATGACCAAATCCATGGCGGTTGATATGCTCCTTTTCTCCACAGTCTTTCGATAACAGTTCCTCCATGGATTGTTGCAGGACAAAATGAAAGCCTGTTTACTCCAATCGAATCACAGAATCTTGCGGTTTCTATTGATTCTGTGATTGCTTGAGCTTCAGACACTAGAATGGGCTTTACAAAGATATATGCCTTTGATTTCAAATTGTACTCTTTGGTTTCATTAAGGTTTTGCATCAATTTCACGGCATCTTCAAAATCTTGGCATGTGAAACCTTTATTGATCTTTTTAAGGCGGGTATAATCATTGGATGTTTCAAGTCCAATGCTAACTTCAAATAGAGTATCTCCGATTATTTCAAAGATTTCATCTAAAACATCCTCTTTGACATATTCCGGTCTTGACTCCACGATAATTTCTGTGACATTGCCCAAGTCGACTAGTGTTTTTAAAATTTCATCGCGAGCTTCTTTTGGAAGTTCATATGGATTCAGGAAACTTCCGGATGCAAATAGTTTTACAGAAATCTTATCCTCTTCAGCTGTTGGGTGTCTTTGGAGATGTTCATTAAATATTCTTAGTATGGTTTCTGTATCGATTGGTTCTAGAGTGCAGTCTGATACATAACTGCACATTGTACATCCGCCGCTATCTCCAAGTGCCCAAGCACAACCTGGGGTGGGCAATATTATAAATAATGTTTTTGAAACGCCATCGTAGGTTAAATCATCATTATACCAGCTGGCTCCAACTTGATCTGGAGTTTTCGGATCTTTTCGCTCAAAAGCCCTTTGTCTGATTTCTTTACATAAATTTTCAATTTCCATTATAATACCTGCAATAATATAATTATAATATTATATAGTTAGGATTTTTTGATAATTAAAAATTGTTGTTAAAAATAGTCTGGTAATAAGTTGTGTATAATGGTTTAAAAAAATAAAAAAAGAAAGAGTAAGCAAGTTTAGAAACTTGCAATTACGTCTCCTAATAATTTAATGGATTCTTCTACGTTTTTACCAACAGGGGAACCTGCTACGTATTGAGTTACGCCCATTTCAGCTAAGCCTTCAATTTTAGGGATGAACTCATCAGGTGTACCACATACGGAAAATGCGTCGAGAGCTTCGTCAGTTACAGCACCGATAGCTCCACCGAAGTCACCTTTAGCTAAGAATGCACCCATTTGTTCGTTGAATCCTTCAGGTAATCCGTGTCTTTCGATTACTGGAGGTGGGGATCCTGCTGCAATAAATGCAACTACGATTTTTGCTGCGTTTTTAGCTGCGTCAGAGTCAGGTCCGATTGAAGTTGCAGTGTATGCACCTACATCGAATTCTTTGGTTTGGTCACCAATTCCTTTTTTAATCATAGGCATTGCTGCTTCATAATCTTTAGGGTTTGAAGCGTTAATTAATACACCATCAGCGATTTCTCCAGCGGTTTCTAACATTTTAGGACCTTGTGCACCCATGTAAATAGGGATGTGGTCTTGTACTTTTTTAACTCCGCCTAAAGCTGCTCCGCCTTCGGTTTTTTCTCCAGCTAATAAAGTGTTAATGTCAGCGATTGCTGCTTTAATAGTTGTTACAGGTTTAGTCCATTCAATTCCTAAAGCATCGAAAGTTGCTTTGTCACCAGGACCAATACCGAAGGTAGCTCTTCCTTCTGAAATTTCGTCAATAGTTGCGATTGCGGAAGCAGAAATTGCAGGACTTCTTACGTATGGGTTGGTTACACCAGGACCCATTTTAATGGTTTCAGTGTTTGCTGCAAGTAATGCTAAGGTTTCATATACGTTTTTATTGTTGTAGTGGTCTGTGATCCATGCGTATTCAAAACCGACATCTTCTGCTAATTTTACTAATTTTACAATTTCATCTAATGGTATTTGAGGTACGAATTCTATACCGAACTTCATATTTTATCACCAATAATATTTTTAGTTAAGCAATATATAAAGTAATTATTATTTGAATTGGATAGAAAGTTTTAAATATAATTTATGTTGTTGGGGCATCGGCTATATAATAAAATCAATAGTATTATTTTATTTATTTTTTGTAATACTTAGTTTGTTTGTCTATTGCCAAATAAAATCCAAAAAAATATTCGTTGAATTAGGAATTTTAATTATTTTTATATCAATTAAAATCATTAAATTTATTTATTTTTATATTTTAATAATTATTTTTTATTTAAATTAATATTTAATATTATTTGCAATATTTTTTAATTGACTTTGTTAATAAAATTCATCTGTTTAATAGATGTGCTATGTGTTTTTATGGCGTTGGTTTAAGTCTTATTGTATTGACAATCATGACTATGATGACTGCTTTTCCGCATGTAGCTATATTTTATCATGTTTATTATATTAATTAAATTATTAATATCATGAATGTGCTTTTGTGAGTACTTGAGTTTTTCGAGTATGATGTAAGTTTTGTAGATGTGGTGAAATTTGATTATAGAAGCTTTTAAATCAAATTTTTATAGTGTATTACACTCGTCTATATTTTTTAGCGTACTTCATAATACTCTTTTATTATGTCTGTTATGTGTTCAATTCTGTTTGATCCTGGCAGATGTTACTGCTATTGGGATTCGATTAAGCCATGCAAGTCGAACGAGTTTAGGCTCGTGGCGTACGGCTCAGTAACACGTGGATAACCTACCCTTAGGACCGGGATAACCCTGGGAAACTG
>NZ_JAFQSO010000010.1 GCF_017409525.1 Methanobrevibacter sp.
ATCATTTTCATAATTATAATGAGTATTGCGGTCATAGCATGGGGGTTATACCTGGTCTCGTTTCGATCCCAGTAGTGAAGTCCTTTTGTGTTTTGTTTGTGTACTATGGTTTTCTATGGGAATTTCATTTCGCTGCAAGCTCATTATATTATAATATCACCGCACCACGAATTTGTACAACCGCCATTAAAAATTTAACTGCAATAACTAATTGAATATTTTTTATTTTTTCCCGATTAGTTTTAGAATTGTTGAAAATTTTGTTTAATCCTTGAAGGAGGATGATAATATTACAACCAAAACCACTAACCATTTTAAACCAACTAAACCATTTGATATTTATTCTGGCGATGAATACCAACCTTGCCCGAATTGTAATTCTACTGAAAGAATTGTGGATGACCAACATGCTGAAGTTTCATGCGCTCGTTGTGGTTTAATTTTAGATGAGAATTTAATTGATAATGGTCCTGAATGGAGGGCTTTTGATCACGAGCAACGAGATAAGCGCACCCGTGTAGGTGCTCCGTCTACCCCCACAATATCTGATAGGGGTTTATCCACTGTCATAGATTGGAAAAATAAAGATATTAATGGGCGCAGTATTCCAGAAAGAAATAAGGCTCAATGGTATAGATTGAGGAAATGGAATAAGAAAATGAGGGTTTTCAGGACTGGAGAACGAAATTTGGCATTGGCCTTAAGTGAGCTTGACCGCGAGTCTTCAAGATTGGGGCTTCCACGTTCTGTTCGTGAAAATGCGGCTGTAATTTATAGGAGCGCTGCTAAAAATAATCTTGTTCGTGGGCGCAGTATTGAGAGCGTGGTGGCAGCCTCTATTTACATGGCCTGCAGGCGTTGTGATATTCCCCGCACTTTAGATGAGATATCCGAGGCATCGAATATTTCCAAAAAGCAGATTGGTAAGAATTATAGGTTTTTATCCAGAGAACTGAACATCAAACTGAAACCTACTTCCCCTACAGATTACATTCCAAGATTCGCCAGCAAATTGGATTTGTCAGGTGAAGTTCAATCTAAAGCAATTGAAATTATTTCCAAATCCAAAGAAAAAGGCCTAATCAATGGGAAAGGCCCTACTGGAATTGCTGCATCCGCATTATATGTGGCATCTATTTTGTTGGGTGAGAGAAAAACTCAAAAAAACGTTGCTGAAATCACAGGGGTTACTGAAGTTACAATTAGAAACAGATGTAAGGAACTGGTTGAAATCGACATTGGCACCTCTTTATAATTTCTTAAAATTTTATCTTTTTTTTAAATTAATTTTTTTTGAAAATAGTTAAATATTATTTTTTATATATTATTATTGTCGTATCATTTTTTGACCAATGCCTACGGTCCTTTTATGAGGAAAGTTTTAGCTGTCGATGATTAGAAGAAACCCAGCATTGGATAGGCTGCCCGTTTCGAGGGTTACTCGAGGAGCGAAGGGTATTCTAGCAATGATTCAAGAGAGTTAGTATACGGGCAAAATCCATTGTATATAATTAGGCGTTATTTGACTTATTAGTCATTAATATTAAGTTTTTTCTTCATTAACATAATATGAATTATTTTATGATATTATAATGTGTAATAGGTTAGTATTTTTAAAAAATAAGTCTTTTTTTAAGGAATAAATTTTGTCTTTTTTTTAGAGAGCATTATATTTTATATACTTTTTATATCGTAGGCTAAAAGCAATAAATATTTTGTATAATATTGGAGGTAAATTCTTACAACTCTTAAATAATGATGATTTTTCTAATAACAATAATTAATTATATATACTTTATCATTAAATGTCTAAAAAAACTAAAATTAATAATCAATAACTACTTTTTTGATTTTAATCAACTATTTTAGAAAAAGTATCCTTAAAAAATATTTGGAAAAGTATTAATAAAGTATTTTAAAAAAATAAAAAAAGAGACATGAAATTATCTTGTAGGGATAATTATATCTCTTTCACCAGAAGGCATGAATTCTCTCAATGCTCCTTTAGCAATTTCCTTTCTAGGATGCCTGAAGTCAAAGGTATTATGACTATCTGCAAATGCAATTTTAATCAGTGGATTTGTACAGAAGGCATCTCCTCTTGCTGCATGAGGTGCTTGAGCAATTCCTGCATATTCTGGTTGGTGACCTACATTCATCGCGTAGTTCGGATAATTCGGTCCGCGTAATTCATGAATTAAACCTTCATCACTTCTAATGGATAAAGAATTTGATGCACCGGCCTGATCTTGCAAGTCATAACCATAAAAACCAAGTCTTGAATGAGCTTCTTTATGCAAAATCATACTTAAATACCAACCGTTTACACCAGCGTTTGAATTTCCTGTAGCAAATGCTGCAGAACAACCTGCAGCCGCAGATACAACTGATGCTCTTTGAGAACCACCAAAGTGAGTTTCTAAAAGAGTAGGTATTTCATATTGTTCCAATCCATAAAGTGTAACTTCGGTTGCAATATCTCTTACGGTTTCCATGCTTAATTCGGCATTACATAAACCGTAATTCTTTTCAACATAGTCTAAACCGTAGTATGCAAAATCATCTAAAATATCATCAGTATATGTTGCACTGGCATATTGGGTAAATCCCACACCTCCGGACATGTATGAACCTAACCATACTTGGTCATATAATACTGCTGCAGCAGCAATTACTTCCAATGTTATTTCAACAGGATCTTCAGACACTCTGGAAGTTTGTACAATATCTGCTAGAGTACCGAATGCTACACCACCAGGTTCGTTAGGACCTCTTGCACGTCTGGCCGGCAGGAATGAGGCCATACCAATAACGTCCGCATGCTTTGCAGCATAGGAAAAGTCTGCAATAGCAGCTTCACCTGCACATAACTTATATGCATTAATGAAACTCATACCGATTTGCATAGCAGACCATCTAGAAACTGTACCTCCATCACATGCCCTTACAACAAGTGTAGGCACTTTACTGACTTGGTAGGTTTTATTTCCAACATAACTTTTAAGCATTTCAGCCTGTTCTTCCGGAAACTCTTTGTTGATGTCAATCAACATTCTCTTATCAAGTTCATCTGCCAAATCATCATTTCCTGTGAAAATTTTAGCATAACAATCTTCTGCAAGACCTGGGTGCACTTCAACCATGTGCTCCTGAACTACAGCTCCGCCCGGAAGTGCATGGTTAATGTTTTCCATGTATTCATTGATTGTTTCTGGAGTAACTTCTACACCTAATCTTTCCTGCAAAACTGAGTGAGCAGTGTCCATTCCTACAATAATGGTTCTTTTGATATCGTCAACCAATTGCTGGATGGCTGCATTGTTACAGAAGTGCAAATCATCTCCTTCAACATAATCGTCGGTTCCTGATATCTTATATGCCATAAGTTGCCTTTGGCCTAAAGGCACACCGATGTCCGGATTGTAAAATGGAATGTTTCTTTCTTTGGCTAGTTTTTCAGCGGCATCGTTGAATTCTCTTTTTCTTGCTGATTGTTTCCAACCGTCAAAGCAGTAAAAACTGGTGTGGTCACTTTCCTGATCCTCACCTTTGAATTTTTCGTTCAATGCGTTTAAAAACTTTTTATTCTCTAAACCCATTTTATTCACCTAATTTCTTTTTCAAGTCTTCAGAAAATACATGCATGCCATATCCCCCTTCTGTACGGGCAGTATGGATATTTTCCACTACTTCAATTGCTTCCTTATCCTGTCGCATACCGATATTGTCTTCTCTGTAGATTGTGGTGATTTCTTTCAGTAACTCTTCATCTAAAGGAGTTCCCACATCAATAGCTTCATCCAAAGGACGTCCAACCTGATCTTTAACGTAGTAAACATGTCCGTCTTCTTCATTGAAAATGTATCTTTGAAGACCGTCAAACATCAAACCGTTTTCGTCAAGTCTTAAGGAGTGTCCGTGTACTGTTGCTCCTCTCATTCCACATCTTGCAGGGTCAAACATGTCAGTTTCGACCAGTTCTTTTGCAATCTTTTCCAAATCTTGTTCTCTTATTTCAATAACCTGTCTTCCAGATAATGTACCTGTATCTACTCCTCTGTATCTCCACAGATAGGTTCTTGCCCTGTCATATGGCTGTGCAGGAGCGTTGTACATTGAATCTGCAAATTGAATATATCTTACCCTAACTCCTTCTTTTGCGCCGGGAGTAGGTTCTACGATATGTTTAATTATATCACCATCATCTTCCATTTCTGCCAATGGTGGATGAACGGTTTTATAACTTTCACCAGGGTTTCTATGACCTAATATCTTTACCAAACCCTCATCTGAGATTTCTCTCAATTTCTTAAATTCATGCTCTGGATTCATATGCTTTCTTCTATTCTCAGCAATTTTTGTTTCACCAGGGCAGTATTGTGCTTTATATTCCATAATTCACCAACATAAATATTATTTAATAACTTTTACAGTTTCTGAACTTCTTGCACGTGAATCAACTAAACCAATGTATCTGTCATCAATGACATTTTCAAAATTGTTTCCATATTTTAAATAATCAGAAATTGTTGATTTTGTTCTTGTAAAGATTCCAACAAGCAAAGAATAATCACATGGCATATGCTGTTCCAAAACACCTTCCAAACCATCCATAAATTCATTGAATTTAGATATATCTACGGTGATTACAATTTCGCCAACCATTACTCTTAATTCGACTGGATTTCCCTTTACATTAATTTCCTTTCTATCTGTATGATTTACAACGTGGCCTTTTCCTGGACCATAAAACACTTTTAATGGAATTGATGGACCATGAATCAGGACTCTTTGTTGTCCATTTAAATCATATAAATCATTTAAAATCTTTTCAGTAGTATTTGGTTTTAAATATCTGTTCGGAATGATTTTAATGTCAATAACATTAATTTTTTCTGATTCATCCATGAAAACACCTTTTAGAGTTTATCCTTGATTTCACCTGCAACCTTAGCTACATTAGGAATTGGATTTCTAAGATTATCAATAGTACCGTATACAGTTCCAATCAATGCTGAGGTTCTCTCTACTGAAAACATTTGAGTACCGGCATCCAAACACATTGCAGCAGATGCACAAGGAATTGCAGTTCCTTTAGCATGTCTTGTTACTACGTGATTTCCGTGGAAAGTACCCGGACCTCCGCCACCGTAAATTGAATGTGAGAAGAAACTGAATCCTACACCAACACCTTCGGTTCTACCGTAATCCACACCCGGAAGACCTGTTTCATATTCAAGCATATCATTATAATACAATACAGTGGATGCTACACCTTGAGCTGCTCTTGCAGCCCCCACATTTACAATTACTGCAGCAAGTAAACCTGCGGCAGCATATGCATTCCACAATGCCCAGTCAACAGGTTCATACATGTTGTATCCGGAAGGCATTTTTTTGGCAACGCGAATTACATTGTCTTCAATTGCTCTTCCAACCAATGTTTGGATTACTGTACCAACAGTTCCCTTAGCATTTTCTTTAACAACATCAAATACTAGATTATCTGCATTTAAACCTTGATATGCCAATGTCAATAAGTGCATTCTTTCAAATGCTCCTGTTGCATCACCGGTTTCAATCATTGCTGTCTGTTCCATAATGGAAGATAAAGCTGAGGCATTTAAAGTCTGCTTGTTTGTGATTGCTACAACATGGTTTGCCATAACATTTCTTAAACCGTAACCTAGACCTTCCAAGAGTACTGGCGGACCTAAAAGAGCGCTGATATTTGCTCCTGAAAGATCAACGGTTCTAGGGTAAGCGCCCATTACTGCAGTTTTGATTGTTGATGCATCGAACATGTTGATATCAAAACTATCGATTATGGCCTGTATTACCGCAGCACCGGTTTGCATTGTTGAAACGCTATAATCGGCAGCTACATTTAATCTTTCAAATGGAAGCTGGACCAGTAGTTGTTGACCATCATTAATAAGGTTAACAACAGTGTCATCATCTTCATTTACTCTTAAGATTCTTCTAATCTTTTCGGCAATTACTTCTGCATTTTCAACGATTGGGATATCCAATTCACGTCCGGGAATATAGGTTGCTTTTCCACCCATTGCCGCTGTTTTTAAACCTTTCTCAACACCTGCAAGGTTAACAGCAGTTGAACGTTTGATGTCATATATCATCTCTTGTATCGCAGAATTCTTCAGCGGACTTATTGAATCTAATGGCACGGACTCTTCAATAATTTTTCCATCCGGACCATACAAATCAATAATATCGTCATATATTTTCATTATTTACCTCCTTTAATAAAAAAGAAAGAACAACTATTCAGGTTTTGATATTAAATCAGTTTTACAACCAGGGTTTCCTTCTTTCATGTGAGGGGTTCTTAAAACAGTGTCGTTTGATTTTTCTATTTCTCTTGCTTCTTGTGCTAATTTAGCAGCACATGCAGCCATTTCATGAGCGGCTGCCACCAATGGGATAAAGTTTTCAAAACCTTTGGTCATGAAACAACCTTTCATATCCAGGTTTGCTACAGCACCTGCCATTTCGTATGCTGCAATAGCTTTTGCTTTTGCATATGGGTTTGCGAATCCACCAGCTTGCGCAGCTTTTTCAGCAGTTACAATGAGTTTTGGTAATTCGATTTCTTCACCGGTATCTGCTTGAGCAATTACTGCATCAATGGTTTTTTGGACTAATCTTAAAGCACCGGTTTCTGCAAGTACTTTTAAGATGTCGGCGTTAAAGATAGCCATTTCAGTTGGGTCCAACCATTCTCTTTTTGCACCAATCATCGGATCAGACATCACGATGATGTAACCGAGACCCTGTTCGTCCATTTCATCTTTCTTACCTTTACCTGGTGCATCACCAACAATAATTGCAGGAATGTCTTTTTCGGATAACAATTCTCTTGCTTTAGCTGGTCCAGGAGCTCCAGGGTTTGGGCTAATGAAGATTGCAAAATCAGGTTCGAAAGCATCTATCTTAGGAACAACATCTTCAACCTGTTCGGGATTCATTTTTGCTCCAGATCCAAAAGTCCTTACATCGATATTCGGTCTGTCTGCTCTTTCGTCCAACAATAAGTCAATTACTGGTGAAGTACCAATATTACCACTTTTAACAATAGCGATTTTTACTACGATATTATCACCTTTCTTTTACTTTTTAAAATTCAAAATATGAACAAATTTTTAAAAGAGTAGCCATTATTTGTTAAATTCTTATTTTAATAGCCACCACAGTCAAAAAAAGATAATATTCCATGTCATATTTTTTTTAATCATCCATATTGACTGAAGGAAAAATGATATTTGCTAAATCATTATCATTGTTAGTTAGATTTATCAATAAATGGATAATTATTTGAAAGACAGATTAAATATTCTCTATTAATTATCTTTCTAACATTAGTAACGAATTACTAATCTTAGAAAGACAATTAGAGAAAAGTAAATAGCTATTTAGCTTATAGCTATTTACAATAGAGGCTGACTATTTTTTTACTCTAATTTTTTTTGGCAAAGTTTGATAATATTATTAATTCTCTTCATTTGATCTTTCAAACCAATTTTATTAGAAGGGATTTAACAATTAAATCATCTGGATTATTTGTAGTTATCGTCGTTAGGAGAATAATCCTAACAGACAATTATTTGCAAATATTCCATAAGCTTTAAAAAAATTAAACTATTTGATTATCTTTTTTCATTCAATTTTTTTACAAATTAATTTCAATATTACTCCTTAAACTACAATCCAATAATTTTTATTAATATCGGTTGGTTTAAAGTTTAATCAATTAATTCATAAATTATACTGTAGTAATAACTATATAAATCTTATTAAAGTATTACTTTTAATTTAAATTGTTTAATTGTAAAACTGGGCATTTTATGAAGTTTTTAAATGAAAAAATATATGTTGCATAGGCTAAAATATATGATTTGACTTTAAACTTAAGTTTTTAGAATAAGTATTATTAATTGAAAAAAATTAAATTTAAATATTTAATGTTTGAATGTAATATTAACGTTAATTAACAGTTTAATTAAGTAAACAGTAGATTATAATTTAAATTAATGAAAATAAAATATGGTGAGCATTATTCTCTTTTGGCAATTATTGTTAAGAGGAAATAAAAAAGTAATAATTTTTTATAAATTATTACTACTTTAAAACATAAAAAATTAATAAAAAGTATTAATAATTATTACATTAAAACACTTAGCTAATTTCCAAAACAATCAGAATACAGAAATCATGTCATGTTTCTAATAAGATAAAAGTTATTAGAACAAAAAAATGAGTTGGATAGTGGATGAAAATATTAAATTGTCATAAGTTCTAAAAAAATTATTGCAGTGAGAGAAAAGTAGCACAACTATCTATGAGTTTCATATAACTATCTAGTTTTCATTAATGAACATTATATTGTTTCTAAAATCATTTTTAGCATGTTATTTATTATATCTTTTATATAAAACAAGTAATAAAATTTTTGAAATATGGGTCAAATTTAAAAGTAATAAAAATATATATACTTCTTAATTTTATATTATTAATTGAGAGCTAAAAGTAGTAAATATTTTGTATAGTATACGGGCAAAATCCCTTTTAAGATGTTTTTTAGATTTATAAAACGATATTATTATTTTATTTTAGATTTAACCAATTACAATGGTGTGAGCAATTAAATGGAAGAATATTTGATAGAAACTCCAAGCATTGATTATATGAATTTCCATATCCCAAGAAAAGGTTCAGGAATTAAATAATCAATCAGAGGATAATTTGGATTATATCAAAAGAAGTTACCTTTTTGTTAGAGATGAAATTCATCATTCCGGGGATATTGGAACAAATATAGTTTCAAAAACTGCCAGTGTCGTGCTTAAAAATAAAACGGGAATATGCGGACAAAATTATGCCTTCTCGCAGCAGTTCTAAGAGCAAATCAAATCTCATCAGCCATCAGTTATCAACTGCTTACAAGAGCAGATGATGTAAATGAAAGTTATATGATTCATGCCTTAAACATTTTGTATATAAAAGATTTGAATAAAGGGGTCTGGCTTGATGCTCGAGGAAATAAGGAAAATATTAATGATTATTCTTTTTATATTTTACATTATGTAATTTTCATTTTTATGCATGTGAATGAATAATATATATTTTTTAAAAACTAAATTTATTATTATGAAAAAGTTTTTGAGTGATGCATTAAAATTCCAATGGAAAACAATATTAATTATTTTCGCATTACTGATTATTCAGACATTTTTTCAAATGGAGATAATTGATCTGTTTAGCACGGCTTTAACTGGAGTTAAAGAACAAAAAATAGACTTGCTTTTCAAATCAGGATTATGTATGCTAGTGTATACTGCCTTTGTGATGATTTCCATTTATATCGTCTCTTTTCTCTCAACAAGAGTGGCTTCAAAAGCGGCATATACTATACGTGAGAAAATATTTCATATTCTAATGAACTTGCCTGATGAGGAAATTGCTAACTTTAAAATTTCAGGGCTAACCACACGATCGACCAGAGGAATGTCCTCGGAACAGGGATTTATAGTGATAATACTCACACAATTAATGCTGATTCCAGTTACACTCGTAGCAATTATATATGAAATAGCATTGATTGATGGGACTTATGCAATATTCTTCCTGTCATTTGTTGGCGTTCTTTCCATAATCGTAATTTTTAGAATGAAACAAATTGTTAAAATATTTTTCAGAGCTAAAAAGACATATGGGAAGTTAAACCTGATGTTTCTGTCTAAGATTACTGATATTGCCTGCAGGATTCCATTTAATAAACAGGAGTATGAAGTTGAATTTGAAAAGGCATGTGAGAATTCCTATGATAAAAATGTTAAGTATATCTTAAGTCAATATTACCTGGGGCCAGTATTATTGTGGGGTTTATATGCTATTGTTTTGATTACATTTGCAATGATTAATTCAGGATATACAATTGGCTTTGAAACTGACAGTGTTGTTGATTCATTTATTATTCTGATATATGTTGCCTACTTTGTTTCTACCTTGACATTTGTTCCAAATCTAATTGACAGGTGGCCACGTGCATATGCCACTTCCGTGCGTTTAGAGGAAGTTCTGAATCTTGAAGATAAAATCATAAAATCTGAAAACACAAATGATTATCCAAAAGAAATAGAAATCGCTGAGGGAGATATTGATTGTGAGGATAAGGGCTTATGGGCTGAAAGGAAAGACCTCATCCAAAAATTTTGTAGAATATTGAAAGACGATAAGGCCAAAACAATAATATCCATGATTTTACTTACGGCATCTACGTTGTGTATGGTTTATGCTCCTAAAGTTGCAGGGAAGACGGTTGATTTATTGAGTTCTAACGTGAATTCATCTAACGATGTTGCCATCTACACCAATCTTGCCTTGTTGCTGGCATTATATTCTGTAGGGTATCTGTTTAAGTTGACTCCAAAGAGAATTATGGGAATTACCGGTGAAAAGGTTGCATATAATTTAAGAATGAAATTATTTGACAAGATTGACCTTATCGGTTCAGGGTTCATTCAGGAAAATTCAAAGGGTCAGATTCTATCCAGATTGAACAATGATGTGATGAACATCAGGGAGTTCGTTTCTTCACGTATCTCTGAAATTTTTGCACAAATCCTATCGATAGTCCTTGTAGGGGTATTTATTTTGATGACAGACGTTAGATTGAGCCTGGTTTATTTGGTTATATTGCCGGTTTATATCCTCTGCTTTTATATATGTGACGTTAAATCTAGAGCTCATTATGATGGTCATCAAAAGCAGTTGGGCCGATTGATGAGCTATTTTGAAAGAGGGCTGTCAAATCGTCATTCGTTCCATGAAAAAGGGTTTAAAAAAATCAATCAAACTGTAATTGATAATTATATAAAATCCAGAAACGTTACTAATGTTATGGAGCCTATTACAACCTTTTTAACAAATGTAAGTAATATAACTGTCTATATTGCGGGGGTTTATCTTTTATCAGTTAATGAAATACAGCTGGGAACCCTATTGGCGATTATCATGTATGGGCAATTAATGACAAAACCTATTAAGAAACTAAGCACATCAATGGCTTCTATTGAAACTGCATTTTCAAGTATCAAAAGGATATTTGCAATTATTGACTATCAAAAGGATGAATAGTTAATACTGAAGATATTTTATATGATAAATGACTGTTTTATATCATTCCTAGAAACTTAAGATTTTTCAGATGAAATTTTTCATACTCATTTTGAATAAATAGTTTCTGGTCAATATACGTTCTTGTTTTCCAATTGCTTGGCTAGAAATCGTTTGAAAATCATTCGACAGCATGATTGTGAAAAACATTATCGCTTCTGTATATGCTGTACAGCTTCTTTGAGTAAGAATATATGCATATGTTCTTTTGAGTCATTTTTCCATCTCTAATAAATCTATTATCTTCTGCAGTATATTTTTTTGATATAAAACAATCATATAATCTGATCTTAGACAAACCGGTCAAAAGAATACTTCAGAACTAACTTATCTCAAAAAATTTCAAATCAACAAAGTTTTTGAAAGAGTCTGAAATAAAGGGTAAAATAAAAGTAATAAAAATATATATGCTTATTGGTTGTATAGTATAATTTGAGAGCTAAAAGTACTAAATATTTTGTATAGTATACGGGCAAAATCCTTTGTACATAATTTGAGTGTTATTTTACTTATTAATCATTAATATTAAGTTTTTTATTCATTAACTTAATATAACTTATTTTAAGATTTTATTAATAGTAATAGGTTTATATTTTTAAAAAATAAGTCTTTTTTTAAGGAATTAATTTGGCCTTTTTTAGTAGGTATTTATATTTTGTATAGTTTTTTCACTATATTGACTTCATATTTTTAGTAAATTTTTTGATTAATTATTATGAAAAACATTCATTAATTATTTTTATATTTAATGTTTCGAATAATGTCAACTTAATATTTTGTATTTAGTATTTTTCTAAAATGTTTTAAATTAAAAGTTCATTCTATATAAATCATAATCGTAAATAGTATATATTCATGACTTACAGACAAATTTTTATGAAAGCAAGTGAATTAATTGAAGAAATAAGGGAAAACCTAAAGGATTATCCAATTGAATACTTGAGAAACAAGGCAACAGATGACAGATACAAGGATCCTATAACCAAAAGTCTCGCCAAATACAATTCTGAAGCATGGGATGAAATTTTCGCCATCAACATCACAGATGACTTTGAAATAAAAGATGGTGTAGTTAATAACTTCAAAAATGATATCGACTTTTACTTTGACACTTATGCAGGAGGGGATGAAGAGACAAGAGAATTTACAAAATACATCTCACTTTATCTGGCGCTCATTGCAAAAAGACCTCTCCATCCTGTCGGTGACAATCCGACAAAAGACCAGGTGTTTCTGCAAAACGGAGAGTACAAATGCAAATCCCGAATAATGAGCATTAAAGAGGAAAATTCAATGTGCAGATATTGTGTCTGCAAAAACGCAGGTTTAGCTTTCGGATTCTAGGAGAGCCACAATGACAGATGAATACATTGAAATGTATGATGAACTTTCAAATCTCATTTCAAAAGATAAAAGCATAAAAGCATTTTCAGTTTTGGAAATTTTGAAAAAGTATTCATCAGACATTTCAGTATTTGATATGATGGAATTTACCTCGCAAGTGATAAAAGAAAATCAATACGTCCAGGAAAACTACAGAAAAGACAGCGAAAAATCATACATCGAATCATTCCTAATGCGCATCAAAGATATTTCAAACGACAGCAATTCATATAATCATGATATCGACAAGAAATCATTCAGCGAAGCAATTGAAATTTTAAGAACACATTATGAAACCGCGATACATGACAGCAAACCTAAAGTAGCATTGATATTTGAAATAGCTTCAATTTACACAACATTCATTTTAGAAGAACCAATCCATCCTGTGGGCACACCATTTCCAGGATCACTGAAAGTTGAAGAAAAAACGGTACATTTCTATGCCCGGTAAAGGATGCAAACATCGACACGCCAAATGCCGTATGCAATATCTGCCTCTCAGAACAGCTTGACTTTTAAACCAAACAAAACCATCAGCATTAACAATCAAATATCTAATTATGATTCACATTTCCACTTTAAAAACACCAAAATATTTTGATAAGATTTATGAACTGATACTAAATATTATAATCTAAGAGCTAAAAGTAGTAAATATTTTGTATAATATATGGGCAAAATGAAATCCATATTATTTTTGGGTTATTTAATTCATTACTCATTTATATAAATTACATTCTATGTTTCCAATAAGATAATGTTAAAATTATAATTCAATATAGTATGGGCAGATGTTTTCAAAACGATTGTCTTTTGTTTTAAATCCCTTTGGAATAGTCCCTAATTGTTTGAAACCCAGTTTTTCGTATAGGTGACGCGCCGCATGATTTGTTTCAACGACAGCATTGTATTGCAGTATCAAAAATCCCTTATCCTTTGCAACATTCATGGAGTCCAATACTAATTTTTCTCCAATGTGTTTTCCGCGCATAGATGATGATACGGCATAGCTTGCATTTGCAATGTGGCTGCATCTTCCCACATTATTCGGATGGAGAATATAGAGTCCGACCACCTTTTTGTTTAAAATAGCTACTCCTGTATATGTTTGTGATGAAAAGAAATCTTTTCCGGTGTTTAAATTCAGAATATCCTCCTGGGGAAATGCAATTCCTTCCTCAACTATTTCATTCCAAATTTCAATCATTTCTTCAATGTCGCTGTCACAAAATTCCCTAATCTTCATTGATTAATATTTTACTTGCTACACAATAATAATGTTAATGTTAAAGACGCCATCAGAAATTAACTATCTTTTAATCAGCCCATTAATGTAATATATATAATGCATTTTAAACAAAAGTTAGTGGAGGTTATTGTTATGAAGGCTATATTTATCAATGGCAGTCCGCGCAAGAAGTGGAGCACCTATCAGATGCTTGAAAAGGCAATGGAGGGTGCCAAAGAAGCCGGTGCTGAAGCGGAATTTATCAATCTTTATGATTATGACTTTAAAGGGTGCAGGAGCTGTTTTGCATGCAAGCTTATAAATGCAAAGACAAACGGATTATGCGCAATCAGAGATGATTTAAGACCAGTCCTTGAAAAGGCATTGAATGCTGATGTTATAGTGATTGGAAGCCCAGTATATTTTTATTTCAATACTGGTGTTTCAAGATCATTCATGGAACGCCTGATGTTTCCTGTCCTATCCTACAATCCGAAGGTCAATGAAAAGACTGGCGAACTTGAAAGCAGTCTGCTCGATAGGACTGTTCCAACCGCTATGATTTACACAACCGGCGCACCAGAGGAAATGGCCGCACAGGAATTTAAACATGCGCTTGAAGTAAACGCACATTTTCTTGAAACAATCTACGGGTACACAGAAACGCTATACACTTACCAGACATACCAGTTCACTGACTATTCAAAATATGACATGATGGAAGGGGTTGAGGAAGTCAGGCGAAAGCAAAGGGGCGAACAGTTCCCTAAAGATTTGGAAAAAGCTTTTGAGTTAGGCAAAAGACTGGTTGAAAAGGCAAAAGAGTTACAAGAATAGTTCTCAAATCAAATCTAAAATAGAGTCTGCGGCATTAACGGTTGCGAATTTAGAAGTTTTTTCCATTGCACTATTATATGCAAGGGTTGAAAGACAATCATCATTAATGATGGATGATGTTAATGTGAAATATGTTTCAGGAAATCGAAACTAAAAAATTAGCTGTTGGTTTAAATGGCCGATTATGCTAAAATTAAAAAAGGAAATTGAAAGGATTATTTTTCAAATAACCTTTCAGGGTTTGTTAAATATTTTTCCGTGTTTTCATAGAACAGCTTGAAATGCCATCCGAAGATGAATACATGGCTTGCAGTCACAGAAATGGGTATTTTTCCGTCAACCAGTTTTCCCCAGCTGATTACCGGCATTATCTGATTTGGGCTTGCGATGATGTTTGTCATTGAATCGAAGTCAATCCATGGAATGCAAGACAAGTTTGCAATTGGAAGCTCATCTCTCATCATAGGTTCAACCAGAAACTGATTGTCTTCAATGTTTGTTTTCTTGTTTTCAACATAATCATTCCATTCATGAATATCTTCAAACTCGGATGGTGGAACGATTTCAATTTCACGAATGCTATGGTCTTCCTGCATTATCGGGCTGACAGCATTGATGTGGTCATATTCAATGACATTACCGTCCATGATTCTTAATTTGAATTCAGGTATTTCATTTATTGCTTCCAGAATGCATGCTGCTGTCAGATTAAAGAATGGAATGTTTTCTTTTTTCGACATTTCATAGCATTCCCTTGCTTTGACTCTTGCTGTCATTGAATATCGTGATGTTAAAAAATCGCCGAATGGCAATTCATCAGCTTTTATGTCTGTTATTTTGTATTTCATGCTTTCACCAGCTTACCTAAATAATTGTTTGCATATATAATAGCTATTAATCCGCCGATTGTGTATCCGACAAGTATTCCGAACCATACTCCATTTATTCCCCAGTTTAAGACGATTCCAAATAGCACTGCAAAGGCGGTTGCACATATTGCCTCACGAATAATCGTAAATATCAGTGAGTGTGTTCCCTTTCCCAGTCCCTGGAATACGTATGTTGAAATGACCCCTCCCGGAAATACTATAAAGAACCATGCGAATATGTGGAAAAATTCAATTGTCGGTTCCAACAGTCTTGAGCTTGCTCCATATGAGAATATGTATGATATTTGTGGTGCAAAGACTAAAAAGATTACGAGTGCCACCACTCCAAGCAGTGTTGCAATCTTCATTGAATAGTCATAAGCTATTTTCATGTTTTTGAAGTTCTTTGCCCCGTAGTTTGCGGCAACAATTGATATCAGTGCAGTTGATATTGCCATCATTGGCTCAGTGGCTAATGTCACCATTCTCCAGCCGTTTTCAAATACGGCAACCGAATCAGTTGTTGAAACCGCCAGGATTATGAAATGCATTATCGCAGTGATGCATGTTATGAAAATCATCTCACAGATTGACGGAATGGCCACCTTAAGCATGTCCTTCATGATAAATGATTCATAACTGAAGTTTGATAATGTCGGATTCAGATATGTGTCCTTTTTGATGTAAATCCAGTATATGATTATTGCAAGGACAATAGCCAGTGATATGATTGTTGATAGTGCCGCTCCGAACATTTTCATGTTGAAAGTATATATGAAAATCGGATCCAACACCATGTTAATTATTGCGCACAGAACCATGACATACATTGTCCTTTTTGTATCTCCTTCAGACCTTAAAAGCCCGTACAGTGCATTCGGCATCACGACAAATGTGCTTGCGATAAAGTAGATGTGGCCGTAGTCAAGCGCATAGCCTAAACTAGGACCTCTTGCTCCCATCAGCATTAGCAGTTCCTTTGCAAATACTGAAAATATTGCTGTGACAATGACCGAAAATATTAATGACAGTATCACTCCGTGTGCCGCTGAGTTGTCTGCCAATGTATCGTTTTTCTCTCCGATGTATTTGGAAACGACTGATGTTATTCCTGCGCCCAGGCTTGTTCCTATGCTTATTATTAAAAATTCCAACGGTATTACAAATCCGACTGCCGCAAGCTGGTCTGCACCGAGGCCTGCCACCCAGAATGAATCGATGATATTGTATAGTGAAATTACCATCATTGAAAGCATCAGCGGCAATGACAATTTCAAAACTGCTTTTTTAGGGTTTCCCCTCAGTAAATTTACTCCCTGTGTTTCCTGTTTAATAGAATCTCCCATAAGATTAGTCTCCTAAAATAAATTGTTTAAAGTGTTGAATTTTGAAAAACTATCGAAAGCAGTAGCTAATGGTGTTTACCTAACCAAAAGTTCTAAGATAGTTTTTGGCCTTAAAAAAAGTCTTTTATAATCTTGGGGATGCTACTACACAAATACACATAATAATAACTATGGATTAATTCAATATTTAAAAATTTTTATTTAATAGTATGCTGTAAGAGTAAAAAGTAATTGATATTTTGTTTAGTATAGCAAATAAAAAATGTTGGATTTTATAAGATGATAGCGACATGCTATCAAATTAGAAATCCGTTCATAATTCGTAGGTTTTTGGCGGTTCGCCTGAAAAATCAGCGATGGTTGCCTTGCCTGAAATTGTGAACACTTCAAATGTTGGGTTTTCACCGGTTTCGTATAATGCTTTTACAAGTTCGTTGGAGTCAATTACTTTTTGTTTTAATTCTATGCTGTCTGTAAATTCGACTTTGCCTGCAATTCTTAACCATACGAATTCCGGTGTTGCTACAACCATTTCACAGTTTGGATTTGCATCCAATTCCTTAAACATTGGTTTTGTGTTTGCAGTACAGAAGTATGGTTTTCCGCCCTCTTCAAAATAGAATAAGATCGGTCTTACTTTTGCATTTCCATCTAATCCACTAGTTGCCAAATATATTAATGAATTTTCTTTTAAAAAGTTTATAACTTCGCTCATTTTTATCAATCCTCATATTTTTGTAGTTAATAGTTTATTTGAGCTTATATAAATGGTTTTTGTAACTTTAAAGTTACCTGGTAACTTTTTGGTAACTAGATTCTTCTTGTCCAATAGTCAAGGATCTCTGAAATTTCCTCATCAAAGCTAATGGTCTTGTCCTTATTTTCAGGTATTGCCTGTGCATAACTCCTGTTGAGTCGGATTAGGGTAACATTCGGATTGTCATGAGTCATCTGTTCAAAGGGATATCTGATGATTACTGGTGTGTTGAAACCTACTCCCAGCTCCAAAAGGACCAATTTGTCATCCGTCTCTATTTTTTCTAAAAATCTTGAGTAGTTGCCATACATCTCACGCCATTTTTCATCTTCAACAAAGAAGTTGTCTTTTCTGACATTGATTTCCATATTGCCTCCGCAAACCGGACATGTTGGAACCAATTCGCTTGGAATCATGCAGTCGTGAGTGTTTTCAATAGCTTCAAAAACCAGTTCCCTATTTGAATACAGTTTATTATGGCAGGCCTTTTCACACTGCATAAGGCCGTAATCCCCCTGAGTTGCAAAAATCCTTTCATCCTCAAAGCCATTAATCCAAAACTGGTGATCAACATTGGTTGTCAGGACAAAGTAATCCTTATCCTTTACTAAATCAAGCAACTGTTCATATAACTTGGTTTTTCCAACTGAATATCTGTTCACGTAAACATGACGTGCCCAATGAGCCCATTTCTCTTCCTGTGTTTCATAAGGATAGAAAGTAGCCGAATACATGTCTGTGACTCCATATTTTTCAATGAAATCTTGAAAATTTTCATCAAAACGTTTGCCGGAATATTCAATTCCGGCGGCCGCAGAAAAGCCTGCACCTGCACCTATAAGCACATAATCAGCATCATTGATGGCATCGAAAGCATTGTCCAATCTTAAAACGAACTTGTCCATTAACTATCCTCCAAACAATAAATTTTTATAAATCAGGTAACTGTCATCTGAGAATGTGTCAAAAATTACCTTTTCTAATGTTGTTTCATTTTCATCTAAATAATCTTCAACTGTTTTAACTGCAATTTTGGCTGCTTTTCTTTGAGGAAAATTAAATACGCCGGTTGAAATGCTGCAGAAGGCAATTGATTCAAGCCCATTCTGGCTGGCCAATTCCAGACAGGACCTGTAACAGCTGGCTAGTTTTCCACAATCTTGCCTGGAGGGACTTGCTCCATAAGGAATAGCAGGACCTACAGTATGAATAACGTATTTTGAAGGCAGATTATAAGCGCCAGTAATTTTTGCTTTTCCAACTTCCTCATCATGGCCTTGTTTTTGCATTATTTTGCTGCACTCACCTCTTAACTGTATTCCCGCTGATGAATGAATAACATTGTCAATGCAATTGTGCAAGGGAATAAAACAGCCAAGCAATTTTGAATTGGCGGCGTTTACTATTGCATCAACCTTTAATGTGGTGATGTCTCCCTGCCATAATGCCAATTTACCTTTGACTTCACCAATGTCTTCGGCTGAAGTCAAATCCTTTTTTAAAGTTTCATTCCTCAGGTACTCATCCTGAACTTGTAAAAATTCATGGGTCACGTCTAAAGGAGGTCTTACATTCATAAGTGCTCTCAACAGTGACTTTTTGCCGTCAACATCATCAGGAATATTTATTTCTTCGTCATGCTCATTAATTAAATACTCAATTAAAAAATCCAATTGCTGCTTTGTGTTTATCTTAATCTCTCCTTATAAAATCTTCAATAATATAATTGGAATTGGGTATTTAAATGATTTTTGTAACTGAAAAGAAACCCAGTTACCTGAAGGTAACCTAAAAGATAATAAATAATCCAAACAGATTATACAATATGAAAGATGAAAGAATTGTCTGTCCGGTTGATGTGACTCTAAATTTGATAAATAAAAAATGGAGCATACAGATTATAAGAGACATGTTCTTTGGTAAAAAACATTTCAAGGAGTTTAAAGAGGATAAACCCCAATTAAGCAATAAGGTATTGTCAAATTGTTTAAAGGAACTTGAAGAAAATGGCTTAATTGAAAAGGTAGTTTTGAATACAACTCCCGTGACCACTGAATATTACCTGACAGAATATGGAAAATCAATGAACAGAATTGTCTATGAACTGGCAATGTTTACATTGTATAATGAAAAGGACAATACATATTCCGATGAAGCCCGCAGCGAATTAAAAAACACATTTAAAGAAGTTTTGGAAATTGACTATTAGAATAAGCTTAGATATTTTGTGTTAATCATTCTGACTAATTTTCATTTGTTATGTTTCTGATAAGAACTTTAATTTTGTTATTGCTAAAAACAACATTTAAAAATAATTTAAAACAAATATTTTCATTAATAAGTGATTTTAATGGAAGTCAAAACAAAACCTGTTGAACTGATTGAATTATTTTATGATTTGATTTTTGTATATGCAATATCTAAGTTAACTGCACTGATTTCAGAGCCAATAAATGGTATAATTCCACCATATAACTTTTTTGCTTATCTGATTACTTCATTTGTGATTCTGCAGGCCTGGCTTTACTTTACAAACTATGTCAATAGGTATGGGCAGTGGAAGTGGTATGACTATGCTTTTGCCTGTGTAAACATGATTTCAGTAATCTACATGGCAAACACGATTTCGCATGACTGGGCTACAATGGCATTTCCATTTGACCTTTCAATGCTGGTGCTGTTATTGACTGTTGTGGCATTGTATGTCATTCAAGCTAGAAAAGAGCATTCGATGGATGGTGCGGCAGGCAATTCAATAACAATTCTCTCAGTGGTTTGTACAATTTATGTAATAGCCATTTTATGCACTCTTTTTAATTTGGCAGATTATGTTATCTGGATAAATGTCGTTGCGGTTTTAACCGGTGCCTTTTTACCATTCTTTATCAGAGGCAAGTTCGACAAAAGCATTATCAGTTTTCCGCATCTGGTTGAGAGATTTGAACTGTTGACAATCATAACATTCGGTGAGGCGATTGTCGGCCTTACACATTTCTTTGACACATCAAACTTCAATCTGGTTCCAATATTGGTGTTCTTTATAATTTTAACGATGTTCGGTTCATATGTCATTCAGATCCATCGTTTAATGGAACATCAAAGAGTAGAAAGGTCATTAAGGTTAATGTTTAGCCATTACTTTATTGTAATAAGCATCAATCTGGTAACTGTGGCTTTGGAGTTGATACATACAGGTGAAGTAAACCACTTATTTGCAAGCGGTTTGATGATTGTATCACTGGTTGTTTTCTACCTGTCAATAATGGCCAATAAGGAATATTATAAGCAGAATATCAAATTGACAAAAAGAGATGCACTGATGATGATAGGAACCACAATTGTGGGAATAGCAGTTATTTTGATATTCATTTCAAATTTATATGCTTTTTTAATCGGAAGCTTAATCATTACATTCGGTAATTTTGAAGTATTGCTGATGAAATATAAAGGTAGGATTTAAAAATGAAATACATTAAATTGGGAAACTCAGATTTGAAAGTCAGCAGAATATGTATGGGCTGTATGGGTTTTGGAAATCCTGAAAACGGAATGCACACATGGACATTGCCTGAAGCAGAATCAATAGAAATAATAACAAACGGACTGGGCAATGGAATTAACTTCTTTGATACTGCTATAGGCTATCAGAATGGAACTTCAGAGCAATATCTCGGAAAAGCAATCAGAGAAAACGCTTCCCGTGAGGATATTGTTGTTGCAACAAAGTTTTTGCCACGATCACAGGAAGATATTGAAAATAACGTCTCCGGCAGACAGCACATTCATAACATGGTTGAAAAGAGCCTGACAAATCTCGGACTGGATTACATTGATTTGTACATCTATCACATGTGGGACTACAACACTCCATTATATGACATTCTTGAGGGTCTAAACGAAGTCATTGAAGAAGGTAAAGTCAGATATATTGGAATATCAAACTGTTTTGCATGGCAGCTTGCAAAGGCCAATGCACTTGCCGAAGCGGAAGGATTTGCCAAATTCGTATCGATTCAAGGCCATTACAACCTGATTTTCAGGGAAGAGGAACGTGAAATGATTCCATTGTGTCGCACTGACAACATCGCAATAACACCTTACAGTGCACTGGCTTCAGGAAGACTGTCAAGGCTTCCGGGTGAGGAATCCAAAAGAATGAATGAAGACTACTATGCCAAATTGAAATATCAAAATTCCGAACAACAAGATTTAAAGATTATAGAAAGAGTCAATGAACTTGCTCAAAACTATGGTGTGGCAATGACAGAAGTGTCTCTGGCATGGCTGCTTACAAAGGTAACATCTCCTATTGTGGGAGCCACTAAAATGCATCATGTTGAAGGTGCAGTCAATTCCGTTGATTTGACATTAACGGAGGATGACATTAGTTATTTGGAAGAACCATATGTGGCTCACGATTTGGTGGGGGTAATGGCAGACAACAAGGTTTCAGCAGGCGATAATGAGAAAGTCTGGATTAAACACACTAAAAATAGGATTTAAACCAAATTATTCTCGCATCTTTTTAATCATTTCTTTCCTGTTTATTCCCATGCCGGAATAAACTTGTGAACTTAATATCATGAAACTTATAATAAACAATATTGTCCCAATTAAATAGTCTATTGGGCCTGCAAGGTTAAATTTGCTTAATTGGATAATTGAGTATATTGCAGCTATTGCCAAAATCCACGCTGTAACCAGGCCTGGTGTGTATGGTTTATTTAATTTGTGGATTTTAATTCCAGCTGTGTGTACGAACGCTTCAAAAACGGATAATACGATTGTCATCATGAAGAAAAATACAAAGTTATCAAATATGTATCCCAACCCCAGATAAACTAACCAGAATATAAATACCGCTAAATTGGCTCTTCCCACATCAACATCATTGATATTTATTTCCAGTTTCTTCAACATTAAATCAAAAAAACCGCCCGGCCAATATTTTTCTTCGATTTCATGAAGAATCGCCAATATTCCAAACAGGTTTACTAATTTTCTTACAATGGAAATTTGATCCCAATTCAAAAAGTCATAAACAGTTAAAACAGCAATTAAAATAATGAAAATGTGCATATTATATTTTTTGAGAAACTCAATCATGAAGAACACCTTATTTATTGTGTAAAAATTTTGTCATGTTTTTTTTTAATATTGTGGATAATTTATTTATTTATTTATTTTATATATTGTGTTGTGTTTAAATATTATTGCATCAAATATTATAATGCAAGAGTTAAAAGTAGTAAATATTTTGCATAGTATACGGGCAAAATCCATTTTATTAAGTTTTTTAAATTAATAAAACAATATTTTTATTTTATTTTACTTTTAATCTATTATAATGTCGGGAAGAGTTGTATGGAAGAATATTTGATGGAAACCCCAAGCATTGATTATATGAATTTTCATATCAAAGAAAAGGTTCGGGAATTAAGGATTCAATCAGATGATAATTTGGATTATATCAAGAGAAGTTACATCTTTGTTCGGGATGAAATTCCTCACTCATGCGACATTAAAGCAAATGTGGTTTCAAGAACTGCCAGTGATGTGCTAGAAAATAAAACTGGGATTTGCTGGACAAAATCATGTCTTCTTGCAGCACTTTTAAGAGCAAATGGAATTCCATCAGGCATCAGTTATCAACTGCTTACAAGAGCAGATGATGAGAGTGAAGGTTATATGATTCATGCTTTAAACACAGTGTATTTAAAGGATTTTAATAAATGGATCAGACTGGATGCTAGGGGAAATAAGGAAAATATTAATGCATATTTCAGTTTGGATGAGGAACACTTGGCCTATACGATCCGAAGTGAACTGGGTGAAATTGACTATCATGACAATCATGCAGATTTGGATGATAGGTTGGTTAATATTCTGATAGAAAGTGAGAATATATTGGAGATTACAACTGATTTTGAGTTTTAGTTAAATTCACATCAATAAAGTTAATATTTGAGCAAAAAATAGGTTTTTTAAAATTGAATAAGGATAAATTTGTTAAACAAATTTTGACACATCCTCATTCAACATGCATATCTATTGGTCGACATTGTGCGGCCAAACATCCTAAGATGTTATATGATATTATGAACCTCAAAGTATATAAAAGTTTCATTTATTACTCATTTCCAAATTAGAGCAATATTCCATTATGAAAACAATTTTATATTCTCAAATCAATCTTTATTTTTAAAAATAAGAAATTATAAATAGTTTTAAAACAAAATATCCAATTCTAAAACACTAATACAATAATGCATATTAATGGTGTTTTTATGAAGTGGAAAGAGAATTCAATTAAAAACACTCCAATCAGATTTGGAGGAATAGACATTCTTGCTGTTGAAAATATGGTGCTTGCTATCTCTTATTTTTTCCTAGCAAGTTACTATCTATTGTTGGCCATTAACTTGTTAATGTAAAACAATCTATGATGTCGAATTGGAAGCCTAGTTGGAGTTCATCCAAAATTTTCTAATTTGATAAACTGACAATTTAAATGACAATTAGCTTTAATATGTGTTTTATAGCTTCCTTTTTTACACATGGTTCCTAAAAGCATTATTTTTTCAGTTTAAAAACACCAAAATGTTTGATAAGAGTTATATGGGCTGATATTAAACATTATAATGTAAGAGTTAAAAGTACATTATATTTTGTATAGAATACGGGCAAAGCCATTTTAAGAAGTTTTTTTAAATTTATAAATAAAATAGTATTATTTTATATTGCTTTGTCTTAATCCCGAAATTTGCAGGCAATATCGGCCTGGTTAAATGTATTGTGCATTCTCTATGTACTTTTATAATGCTTGCCATATATCCTTTAGCTTTTAAAAAGATTGATAAGGATGGATGATTGAATCAATTTAATCATCTTTACTTTTTTTGAGAATATTTTTTCACATCCAATTGATATGTGTTGTGATTGTGTCAAATCAGCGTTTTAGAATTATGATAATAAACACTATAAAAATCTCAGCAAGGATAAACCAAAGAATGGATTCATTACCATAACTATGCATGAATGTGAAAAGTATGATGGCAGAGGCAATAAATCCAAATAAAGAAATTATAGGTCGATTTAATCTTGTTATTAGATAGATGCTGACTGTACAGATAGCTAAACAAATTATTCCACCTATGAATATAGGATAATTATTAACAGAAATAGGTGAAAGCACAATCCATATTACTCCGATTATCAAGGCTATTAATGCTATATTTAACAGTATTTTTTTTAGGGCCTTATTTTTATTCGCTCCATTATCTTTGATTTTCGCATCTTCTTTCAAAAATTCGAGTTCATTATCAGATTTGAACGTTTTAACGACTTCTTTATTTTCATATTTTTCATCAAAATTATCGAACAAGTATCTTAAGAATACATAATATACAATTGCGAATATTATTTCAGTAATTGTTATTCCAATAAGGACACAGCTGCCGTTAGACAGCATATTATTCAATACATATATTAAACCGGTTTCCAATCCAATTTTGATAAAAGTGAATAACAGTGAATACATACTTTTTCCAAAACCATCTAACATTTTTGAAGAAATAATGGAAAATGGAATTGAAAGCATTATGACTGTTCCCAAAATCGCTATCCAATATATTTCTGTTTGCATTCCAGTAATTGAAAAAAAGCTGAATGCAAAATCGCGCAAAATTATGAATGCCATCATCACTACAACTGTTGTTATAAGGGATACTTTAAGTGCGTATTTATACATTTCATTTAATTCATCGAATTCATGTGCACCGAATAAATGCCCTGTAACGCTCATTAATGCCCTACCATAACCCTTAACAGGTGCACTCAATAAAGTTTTAAGTTTATTTGATGCGGAATAAAGTACTGGTCCAATAGGTCCCATTGTTATTGTTAATATGCCATTAATAAATGATGATGAGAAAGCCCATAATCCATCATCCAGGAAATTAGGAAATGCGACTTTGAAAATTTCAACAAGTATATACCGGTGGAATTTAAAGTATTTTCTAGATAATGGAATTTTTGTTCTTCCAGTCAAATATAGAAATACAAAAACAATAAAAGGAATTAGTGAAGATAAAACAGTGGCATATGATGCTCCTTTAACTCCCAAATTCAAATTAAAAATAAAAATAGGATCCAATATTATATTTAAGACATTTGATGAAATTATGAATATGGTAGGTATTCTTGAATTTCCTTCTGCCTGTAAAGTTTCAGAGAAAAAATTAACAAACATGAATATATATGCAAAAGCTATAATTGGAATTAAATAATCCCAAATTAAAATATATGAGTCTGCCTGGTCTACACTGTATAATATTCCCTGAGCGAATAAAGCGCATATTACTATAAAAATCCATATTATATTTGTTAGAATTATTCCATGAATTAATGTATTGTATGCACTTTCATAATCATCAATTCCCATAAAACGAGACATCAGAGAATTTGCTCCTTGCCCAATTGAATCGCCGAATGAAAATATAAGAGAGACAAAAGGGACTGAAACACCCACTGCAAAAGAAGCATGAACGCTTATTTGTGATATCCAGGCCATATCGACAATACCGTAAATCGCATCAAAAATACAAAAAGCGATTATCGGTATGCTTAATTGCCAAAATGATTTTTTAGGCAGTGAAACCATGTCAACTTTCTCAGTCATCATTAAAAATTTTATTTTTATTTAATAAATATGTTTCACATTATGTTTCTAATAAGGGGAGGATGTGATGTTTGAAACATGTAGTTTAAAATTTATATGGTATTGAGTCAAATATTAGGGTATCGCAGATAAAGTACTAAATATTTTGTATAGTATACTGGCAACAAAAATTTAAAATGATTTTTGGAGTTTATATGATTCATTAAACTTTAATATTTATTTTTACTTATTTTAAATTAATATGACTTACTTAATTGTTGAATTAATTGTTATTATTTCTTATTTTTATAAAAAAAGTTTTATCAGTAATAATTTTTGAGTCCATTTTGTCTTTTTTTTTGGGAGGGATAATGTATTTTTTTGGTATATATTCTTGTTGAATATCTCTTAAAAAGTTATTCTTTTCTCTAATATAGACATTAACAATATAATATTTGGTTAAAATGAAAATGTTTCATAAGATAACATTTGATTTAACATATTTGCTAGTTGGTGATTAATATATTTTTTGGTTGATGATTAATTTTATAAAATTCATCAAATTACTTATTTGGTGATTTAAACAGTTTTAATTAAAAATAAAAAATTTATGATGGTTGATGATTAAGGTTGTTGATTCATGTTTTATTAAAGATTTTATTTTAATAGGTATTTTGTATTTCTGCCGTTTCCCCTACTTTCTATTAATTCCTTATCTTTTAATTTTTTAATAATCTTATAGCTGGCTTGAGGGGTAATGTTTAACATCTCCTGGATATCTTTATTTTGAATATGTCCTTTTTCTTCAAGAAGTGTTAATACAGAGATTTCATTTGGAGTTAATTGAATGGTATTGTCATATTTTGATGTGATTTCAGCTAATTTTAACACTTCTGATTTAACTTTATTTATTGAGTATAATACTCCTCCACAGAAATATTCCAGCCAATTTGTTAAATCATGGTTTTTATCGGCACTGTGTAGTGCATCAACATAAGCCTGCCTGTCCTGATTGTAATATTCGTCTAAAGTGAAGTAGTTATTGATATTAAATTTGTGAACTGATAAAATCAATGTTGCCATAAGTCTGCTGGTACGTCCATTTCCATCAACAAATGGGTGGATACGTACTAATTCATAATGAAGAATTCCGGCGATAATGACTGGGTACATTTCATCTGTCGAATTGTTTAGCCAATCTAATAAATCATCTACTAAACCTGGCACTTTATAAGCATCTGGAGGCATATAATTTATTTCCTGAGTATGCAGATTACCAATAAATACGCGTGTATCTCTAAATTTGCCCTCATATTCAGGATTGCGCAATAAATCTTTAGTCAAATCTTTATGTACTGATAAAATTGTGTCAGAAGTAATAATTTCATCCGAATATTGATGTAAATGATTTAATACATTGAAATAATTTAATACTTCCTGTTCTGCTTTAGTAGTTGGTTCTTGATTGTTTTTGATTAATGTTTCTACTTCATCTAAATTTAAAGGATTTCCCTCAATTGATGTTGAATAATGTGAAGATCTAATGAGGGCCTCCTGTTTTAATTGGGTATCATATAATGGGATTATTTTTGCATTGCTGATAACTTCTTTAGCTGAAGCGATTTCTGCAATATAATTCACGATTTTATCGGTATATGTAAATTGAGGTTCAAACATATTATCAACTTATTTTTCTTAATTGCTATTATGTATGTGGTTGATGATTAACATATTTTTTGGTTGATGATTAATTTTTTAAAATTCTTTAAATTGCTTATTTTATGATAAAAACAATTTTGATTAATAATAAAAAATGTATGTTGGTTGATGATTAAGGTTGATGATTACTATTTTATGAAAAAATTTTTCTTAATTTTCTTTGAGAATTTGGTAAGTATATAATTATTCTTGTGATTATCCTTTGTTAATAAAGTTTTACTGGCAACAAAATTTTTACAGATTTAAAACGTTTTATTTTATTTTTAAACTCCATATTTATAGTTTTAAAAACTTTTAGGTATTATTATTAATTTTAAACCTTTATAAATAAAAGTAATATTAACATTAACATTAACGATTCAATATTTGGAACTTGAATTCCTTTACCTGGTGATATATATGCAGAGATTGAAACAGAACCCACATTAACAACAGGAGATGTTAATGTGAATGCCCATGCCGGAAATTAAATCTTGTGAGCAACTACTGATTTAAATTGACATTAACTATTATGTAGATAATAGCGATATTGACACAACCATTTAAGATATTTATTTAACCAATGAAAATTAATTAAATTAATAGGTGAATTATATGCCAAAGAGATATGCTTTAGCACCATGTAATGGTATGAGTCCAAATGGATTAGTATCCCGTGTTGCAACAGGAGATTGTAAAAAAGAGAATGAAAATGTGATTTCAATATGTATGGGTTCAACATCAGCAGATATTGAAGGAACTAATGATGAGATGCTTAAAAAATTTCCAATAATATCCATTTGCGGGTGTCAGGGAAATTGTGTCACTAAAATACTTGAAAATCGTGGAATTGATATTTATAAAACAATTAACGTTGAAGAAATATTAAAAGATGAAAAAGTATCTGCTAAAGACCCTTTCCGTTTAGATAACGAATCAGAACAATGTGTCGAAATCATTAAAAAAGAATTAAATAAAATAGTAACTGAATAATTTTCTATTTTTTATAAAATTAATTCTTGGGCAATCTTTACTGCAGATTCAACCATTTTTGGACAGATTTCTTTGAAGAGATTGTTATCAATTGCATATTTAATCCCTTCTTCAGTTCGAATGTCACAATCAAGTAAATCTCGGCAAATATATGATCCATTTTCTTTTTTAAAACTATCTAAGAATTTCACACACATTTCATCGCTTTTACTTTTATTTTCACCATATCTCAAACCTAATGCCATTATAGCACCAGTGCAAGCTCCACAAACTTCTCCTTTACGCATACCGCCCCCAAATGATATGCTGATTTTAAATGCCTGTTCTCTTGAAAGTCCAAACTCTTCACAAAATACCGCTAAGACAGCTTGTGAACACATATAACCATCTTCAAATAATTGTACTGCTTCTTCTACATAATTCATGATATTAAATATCTTTTTATTAAGTATATAAATTTTAATGGACAACACAGTTTAATATATTCCGGACCATAGCAACCTTGCCATACCCATGTTATAAGCGAGCCAATTCATCCAGGCCGACCCTGTAGCGACCAGATGGAGGTGTGTGCGGGAGGGCGGTGAATAGAATTGGGAGCAATATTCAGGTGTGGAAACGACTCTTGTTGATAGGTTCCGTAAATCTGTAATCCATGAGTTAGTTTAATTATATTTTCCATTATGTTCCGTTTGAGCGTAAGCGAAAGGTCATACTATTTGCATAACAACAATGGTTTTGCCAAGCTTGAGGAACAGGGGCTTGTCCCCCTATTCCTGTTTTAGTTTTGAAGTAGATGGATTTGTCAAATTTAAGAACTGGCCATTTATCGGTCGGTTCGAGGGTTAAGTTTTTTAAACTTGATTAAGATATTTAAGGGAAAGCGCCACATAAAACACTTCCCCAATGAATAAGGAGTTTTTCCTACATATCAAAAATTTAGCTCCGGTAAAAAGCAATAAACAGCATCATAGCTATATTCTGGTTCTGTTAAAACCTATATCTTTCAAAATCAAATAAAAGTAATAAAAATATATATGCTTCTTAGTTGAATATTATAATTTGAGAGCTAAAAGCAGTAAATATTTTGTAGAGTATACGGGCAACAAGATTTTTAAACTTTAAATTCTGTTAGAGTTTTATAATTGTTTTTTCTTAACTTAATGTTAATTATTGGATGGTTTAATTATCATAATCTTATTATATTATAGGATAGTGTGTTTAGATTTAATTTTAATTAATATTGATTAAAACATATTCACATGTAGCTTCATTCCTCATTGGCCATCCCCAACCTGTCAAACCTGATGATACTATTAGTTCCATTTTTCCAAAATGAAATTCACCATATACTAAATGACCCGTTAATCTTTCAAAAATTGAATATGGGAATAGCTGTCCGCCATGAGTATGGCCTGAAAGTTGTAAATCAGCACCTTGTTGTGAATTTTCTTCATACTTAATAGGCTGGTGATCTAAAACAACAACATATTTGGATAAATCACTTTCGTTAAGTATTTTGCCTGTGTCAATTCTATTATTTTCGCCCTCCCACTGTGCATCGCTTCTACCTACCAAAACAATGTCATCATTGATTGATGTTTTTTCATCATTTAAAATTTTTATTCCATTATCAATTATTGATTTATTTAATTCTCCATCACTGAATGTTCTGTTTCCATTTTCATAGTCGATTGAGTCTGGTTGTTTATCGTGATTTCCAAAGATATAATATGTGCCATATGTTGAATTGATTTTTCCCAATTCTTTAAATATTTCATTCATGTCTTCTTTGCTTGTTCTTTCATCGACTATATCTCCACCCAAAACAACTATATCTGGTTTTAAGTCATTTATTTTGGAAATGCTTTCTTTAACTAGTTGTGGATTTTGAACAGTTCCGTAATGAATATCACTAACCCAAACAATGGAATAAGATTCGTTATTTATCTTATCTGTAGTTAAATTATATTCTGTTAATTCAATATGATTCATTCCGTAAACGCCACTAATTATTATAATTGCAAATATAACTAACGCTAAAATGCCTTTTTTATGGTACTGTGGGATGAAATTTAAATATTTGTCCTTAAGTAAATATTTCCATATTATTCTTATTATATCTGCAATTATCGATGAAAAAAATAAGTATAAAGTTAATATGGCTGCATTTGACCATATATTTAAACAGCATATAAATGCTAAAATCGGAATAATGAAATTTATGGTTAATTTTTTATTTTTTGATGATTCACTATTGTTTAAAGCATATTTAACTCTGAAATACGTGTAAAATCCAATTATAATGCCCCATATAACTCCAATATATAAATATTGTGGATAATATCCTAATGTGAAGAAATGTAGGGGGTTCATAATTATATTTATAATCTGATGGGATAAATAGGTTATGCATTATAACTCTATTGGGAGGGCTAATGTTTCCAATTGAAAAGATTCAAACAAAACATTATGTGTTTTTGCACAAAGTCACACTTCAACAATATTTATTATTAATGAAGTTTATATTTTATTTTCATCAAAAATAGATTGCCTTTTTAATATAGTAACTACTAAAATAAAATTATATTAAATAAAAATGGATAATATAGGTATTAAATTCATTTTTTGTTTTAAATCGATATTTGGCGGAATATGTGTGTAATAGGGATATTATGAATAATATGATTAATTTTGAAGGAATAGAAATTGACCAAGAATTATTGGAAAGAACAAATCCTATATTTAACACTGCCAGAATGACTCTTTTTCAATTGGCTGCTGCAGGTCATGATGATGCCAAGGATGTAGTTCAAAAGTTGAATCTTACTCGGGAAGATACACAAGATAGTAAAACAGTTAAGGCCGATGAAGATGACCTTTTCATTAACAGTGTGGTTATGGAAGTAAGATATGTTACTAATGGAAAAATAGCTAAAGAATCAGGTTTTACTGAAGTTGACTTGCCATGTGGTTTCACACCTAGAGCCATTGAATTTGCAAAAAGTGGCAAGAAATTTGTTGGAATGGATCTTCCCGCAACCATTAATGAAGTTGAACCGGCTATTATGTCACTTCTAGATGAAGAACAGAAAAAACTTGTTAATTTCGAGGGTGTGGATGCAACTAATTATCAATCGCTTAAGTCTGCCTTTGATAAGATTGAGGGGGAGGTATGTATAACAACAGAAGGACTCCTGATGTATCTTACAGATTCCGAGATGGATGTCCTGTGTGACAATATTAAAAAGATTCTTGCAGAGCATGGCGGATATTGGATTACTCTTGACCCTGAGATGTCTCTTCTTTACCTCTTGATAGTAAAATCCTTCTATGGGGAGCGAACACGGGAGATTATGTGGCAGTCTAAGTATAGAATAGATGACAAATCTGATGTAAATACTGTAGAGAATACAATAACCATTAGCGTCCGAGGTGATGTTCAGGAAAATATGAAGAATGCAATGAATTATATTAAATCCAAGGGATTTAAGTTGGAGAGGCTTCCGTATGCTGACCATGTGCCTGAGTTTAAAAGTTTAGAAAAGGCAAATCCTAAGATTGTAGCTCAGATTAGGGAAGGTTTTAAGAGAGTATGTATCTGGAAGATTACAGTTGATGAATCAGTTAATGTTGACATTTCTGATGTCGGGGCAGAGTCATTTAATGCGGATGCATCAATTGATGGTGACAGGCTTAATTTGGTTTTGTCAGGAAATCTTGATACATTGAGTGCACCTGAGCTTCTTGCTAATTATGAGAAGATTAAGAAAGATAATACTCTCAACAGTGTGTTTATTGACTGTTCTAAACTAGAATATGTGTCCTCTGCAGGGCTGCGTGTTCTTCTTATTATGCAAAATGACTGCGAGGATGGGGTTATAATGAAGTCATGTAATGAAACTGTTATTGGAGATTTATCAAATACTGATATAAAGATACTGTAAGAGCTAAAAGTACATTATATTTTGTATAGTATATGGACAAAATCCATTGTACATAAATTAGATGTTATTTAACTTATTTATCATTAGTATTAAGTTTTTTCTTCATTAACTTAATATAACTTATTTTAGGATATTATTAAGTCTAATATATTGATATTTTTAAAAATTGAGTCTCTTTTTAAGGAATTAATTGGGTCTTTTTTGACAGGTGTTTATATTTGTATAGTTTTTTCAGTATATTGATTTACATTTGGAGTAATTTTTTTTTGAAAAATTATTGAGAAAACTTTCATTAAATTTATTAATTATAATAATATAAGTTATAAATGAAAGGATAATTTAAATTCGATATATTAAATTTATAAATGTTCAATAAGATGGGTCTGAGAATATGCTTAAAAAACTTTTTGATAATAAAATATTTATTTTCTTATTTACATTTATTATTAGAGCAATATGTTGTTATGTATATGGATATTTGACTATTGCAGGATATTTTATAGTCCCTGATATCGGACTGGGTCCTATTTTTGCTTTGATGTTTGGTCCGGTTGGAGCATTAGGTCATTCACTTGCCATGTTCTTTTATGAACTTAGCATTGGCGCTGATTTATTTACCTCACTTACGGACTTTTTAATTACATTTTTCATTTCCATTATTGCATATAAACTGTGGTATACTAAATTCAATAGAAAATCAGTTAGCACCCCTAAATTTGATTCAACAGATAATATTATAAAATTCATTAAAATATTGTTCATCATTTCTATTTGCTATTGGGCTTTTATTAATATTGCACTTAAAGCATATCCTCCATTTGCCTATATGTATCCATTAACAACAGCAATCAATGTATTTTCATATTTCTTAGACATGTTTAACTTTGGAATACTCTTCGGTTTATTGCTCATCAGTCTCTTTAATATATTAAAAATCCCATTACAAACTCCAAAAAATGTATTTGATAGAATTGATATTAAATTCAACTATTTCACAGTGATGTTTATACTTATGGTCGTTTATACGATTATAATTTTAGCCACATCTTTTAACAATACCCTTGTGAACATGATCTTTCTTTTAATATTCCTAATCACTGCAACATTATTTATTTTAAATAAACTTGATACGAATATTGAAATCAAATGGAAGAACTATTCAATTATCGAACAGATAATCCTGATATTTTTAGCGGTATTAGCTATAGTGATGTATGTAAACTTCGATACACTTACATTATTAATTCAACATCTTACTGAAGGTTGGGTTTCGGATATCAATTTTGTATATATGATTGCTATCGCTTATGGAAGTGCATTAGTTTTAATCTTTTTAATATACCACATTACCCGTATCGAAAAAGTTCTAACAAATCCAATCTATGATTTAATAAGTGCTTTAGATGCATATAAAGAAAATAAAGAAGTGGAAGAAAATACTGGACTAAGCAAAAGATTGAAAAAATACAGCAAGAGAGATGATGAAATCTCCAAATTAGTTAAATCTTTTGTCGAAATGATGAAAGCTATTGGAAATTATTTATCTGAAATTAAAAAAACAACTATTGAAAAAGAAAGAATTGAAACTGAGTTCAATGTTGCAAGTGATATCCAAACACATATGTTAAAAACCGATTTTAATGAATTTTCTAAAGATAAGCCCTTTGAAATTTCTGCGTTTATGAATCCTGCAAAAGAAGTTGGTGGGGACTTTTATGACTATTTTGACATAGACGATGAACATATAGGATTTGTAATTGGGGATGTCAGCGGAAGAGGTATCCCTGCAACATTATTCATGGTTAAGACCATGTATCTGATTAGAAATCACAGTAAATCCCACGATAATCTTAAGGAATTTTATGAAAATGTCAATGATTTATCCTGTCAAAGGAATGAAGAAAATTTATTTGTCACATCATGGTTTGGAAAATTAAATATAAAGACTGGAAAACTAAGTTTTGTAAATTCAGGCCATGAAAAACCATTGATTAAAGAAAAAAACAAAAATTTTGAATATTTAGATACTAATCCAAATTTTGCTTTGGGAGTAATTGATGGAATGACATATGACGATCAGGAATTAAGTTTAAACCCTGGAGATTCAATATTTTTATATACTGATGGAATTATAAATGCAAATAATAACTACGAGGGATTCTTTGGTAGTGACCGTTTAAAAGAAACTATAAATAAATATGAAAATGAAAATCCAAGTGAAATGCTCGAAAAAATTAAGAATGAAGTATATGAATACTGCAATAATGAAAATCAATTTGATGATATGGCAATGTTAATAATCAGATATAATGGATGTGAGAATAGTGGAAAATAAAAGGGAACTTTTTAAATCAAGGAAATTTATTGTATTATTCTCAATTGTTTTTACTACAATTCTTTTTGGACTCTCCAGAATTTTCCCCCAATTGGGAGACATTCACATAGTACTACTCCCAGTTTTAAGTTTAATTTTAGGGCCTTTTTCAATTTTAGGATTTGCACTGGTGGAATTTATTTATTTGATGATATCCCATCCAGAATCCATTTTATTAAATTTATTAATCGTATTCATCTTTTTTATCAGCAATTTCACGATATGGAAATTATGGTACTCAATTATGAATAAAAATGGATTGGAAAGTCCGAATTTTCCAAGATTATATAATTTAATTAAATTATTCATCATATTCTCACTATATGCAATAATAATATTGATTTTCTTTGATTTTATCAGTGCAGAAGTAATAAACTATGAGTTTAAATTTGATTTTATTTCAACTATATTCAGTTTCTTTATTGCTATACTATCCATATATGTTTGTAATTACTTCGAAATACCAATGTATGGTCCAAGAATACAATTTAAACAGTTTTTACCTAAAAAAATATATCCTATTTTTTTAGTATTGTTCTTCACTATAGGATTACTTCAAACATTTTTCCTAGATTCCAATTATGACATATTAATGTTAGTTATCACGATATTTCTTATAATCTATTTATTAAAGCCATATGATGGTGATATTTTCAAAATTAAGCACAATACTGTACCAAACCTATTTTCAAAAGTAAATATTTCCATAGTATTGCTAATCTTGATTATCTCAATTATTACAGTAATTATGGATTACATTTTGGGTTTGGGCTACAGTGAAAGTTATTTAAATATCTCCAGAACTACCATGTTTTTATTTATCGTAATATCAATTCCACTATTGTTTTACTTATATTACTTAGAAAAAAATGTAACAGAGCCATTGATTAAGTTATCTGACATCATGACTGAAAGTATTACAACTCTTGAAGACCATTCAAAACATGGGAAAGAATTGGAAAAAATCAAGGTAAATAACGAAATAAGAATACTGATTGATTCATTGCGAGATATGGAATATGATGTAATAAAACATGTAGAAAACTTGAAAAAAGTAACTTCTGAAAAAGAAAGATATGAAACTGAACTGAAATTGGCCAGCGATATTCAAAATTCAATGATTCCAAAAGATTTTGAAGAATTCCATGATAAATTTAGTGAAAACAGAGACAAGTTTGAACTTTGGGGAATAATGAAAGCTGCCCGTCAGGTAGGGGGAGACTTTTACGATTATTTCCAAATAGATGAAGACAATATCGGATTTGTAATTGGAGATGTCAGCGGAAAAGGAATATCAGCCGCATTAATAATGGTTAAAGCAATGACCTTAATTCAGGATTATACAAAGCAGTATAATGATTTATCAAAAGCATTTTATAAAACTAATAATGATCTTTATGAAGAGAATGTGGATGATCATTTTGTTACCTGCTGGCTTGGAAAAATTAATATGAAAAGCAACGAATTGTCATTTGTTAATGCAGGCCATAATTCTCCATTAATTAAATTAAACAATAATGATTTTGAATATTTGAATATTAAACCAGGATTAGTATTGGCAGCCATGGAAGATATGGAGTATAAAACACACGTTATTCCATTTAAAAAAGAAGATACAATATTTTTATATACTGATGGTGTGACAGAAGCCAATGATGATTTTAAAGAATTTTATGGTAAAGAAAGACTAAAAAATATTATAAATAAACACAAAAACGATAATGTTAATAATATAATAGAATCCACAGAAAAGGACGTTAAAGAATTCTGCAATTATGAAGAACAATTTGACGACACAACAATGTTTATTATCAGAGCAAAATAAGAGGATGAGCTTTATTTAATTGAACTTTAAATCATTCCTTTTTTATCATTTTTTGATAATTAAACATTTACCTTAAAGAATGCAAGAATACCACGACTTCTTTAAAGTCGTGGATGAATTGCACAATTGGGTGTACAATTATTTTTTAAGAGTATGTCATGGGAGTTTTCTCATAAATAATTCGTTAGGTGCTTTTTTTTATCTATTTTTATTAATTCGGTATAATATATGTTTTTTTTTATAAAATTTCATGTTCTTTTTTTTATGAAGGAATTATTGCTTTTGGAGTAGAATATTGCTTTTAATTCGTAATCAGATTACTTTTCACATGCTCTTTGGTGTTATTTAAATACCTGCTAAGTCATATTTAGTATTAGGGTAGTATTATGTCTCTAAATTTTATTAAGGGGGATTGTTGTTGATGAGATTTGTTAATAAGAATTTGAAGATTAGGATTTATCCATCTAAGGCGGATAAAAACGATAAAGGAGATAA